>JAYTAO010000576.1:0-6378 GCA_043737435.1 Rhodanobacteraceae bacterium
TGGCCAGCGCTTTCGATTGTTCTCCCTTCACCCGCGCGGTGGCGGTTTCTATTGATGGCTTCGGTGATTTTGCTTCTGGCGCCTATGGGGTGGGCGAAGGTTTAGGGCTTGACACCAAATTGAGCATTGACGGGCACATCTATTTCCCGCATTCGTTGGGTATTTTTTATCAGGCGATGACGCAGTATTTGGGTTTTATGAATTATGGTGACGAATACAAAGTCATGGGTTTAGCGCCTTACGGCAAGCCTATTTTGGTGGATCAAGTTCGTAAATTGCTGACGCACAAAGCAGACGGCAGCTACGAGTTGAGTTTGGATTACTTTCGTCACCACACCGATAGTTTGAATTATCAGTGGGAAGATGGTGCGCCGAAGTTTGATGCGCTTTACTCAGCAAAAATCGCCGAGCTTTTGGGCCCAGCCCGAGACCCAAATCTAGCGCTAACGCAAGCAGATAAGAATCTTGCTGCAAGCGTGCAGTTTGTTTACGAGGAAAGCCTGTTCGCAATGTTGAACGCCCTGCACGCCAAGTTTGGCATTGATGATTTAGCGCTTGCCGGCGGTTGCGCACAAAATTCAGTCGCCAATGGGAAAATCACAGCGAACACGCCGTTTAAAAGAATTTATGTTGCGGCCAGTGGCGCTGATGCCGGCGGCGCCATTGGTGCTGCACTCGTAGCTGCGCGTTCGCTGGGTCAATCCCGAACCAAGGCGTTGCAGCACGCTTATTTAGGACCTGAATTTGACAATATGCAATGTAAAGCGGCGATTGACGAGTGCAGCGAAGAAATTCGGCGCGAAGGCGTGGCAGTGCGCTTAGTTTCAGATGAAACCGAGCTGTGCCAAGCAGTGGTTGCTCGAATTGGACTTGGCCACGTCATAGGTTGGTTCCAAGGCCGGATGGAGTGGGGCCCAAGAGCATTGGGAAATCGCTCTATTTTGGCTGATCCGCGCCGAACCGATATAAAAGACATCCTCAACGCCAAAATCAAACGCCGAGAATCTTTTCGACCGTTTGCCCCTAGCATCCTACGTGAATACGTCAGTGAATGGTTCACAGACGACGTTTCCGTACCATTCATGGCGCAAGTTTTGCCCATACGCGAGGAAAAACGCGCACAAATCCCAGCGGTTACGCACGTCGATGGCAGTGGACGATTGCAAACCGTACAGCGTGTTGATAACCCGCGCTATTACAAGCTCATCGATACTTTTCGAGCAGCCACGGGCGTACCGATTTTGTTGAATACATCATTTAACGAGAATGAGCCAGTGGTTTGCCGCCCGGCGGAGGCGTTGGCGTGTTTTTTACGCACGAAAATGGACGTGTTGGTGCTCGGCGATTGGCTGCTTGAACGACCAACTTCAAGCTAGGCGACGAAATTGCTAAGCGCGCAACCTAAGTGTGGACTGCGAATATTGCATGTCGTGCCTACTTATCTGCCGGCCACCCGCTACGGCGGACCGATTTTTTCGGTGCATGGATTGGCACGTGCCCAGGCAGCACTGGGTGCGGATGTGTCGGTCCTAACAACCAGCGTCGATGGCCCAGATGACTCCGAGGTGCCACTCGAACAAGCGTGCATACTGGATGGTGTCAAGGTTTGGTATTTCCGTTCCAGGTGGCTTCGACGGCTCTATTTTTCTTGGGCCATGCGGCAGTGGCTGCAAGCGCATATGGTTGAGTTTGATGTGGTGCATCTACATTCGGTGTTCTTATTTCCCACCAATATGGCGGCTCGACTTTGTCTAGCTGCGGGCATTCCCTACGTCATCGCGCCGCGCGGCATGTTGGTGCCGGAGCTCATAACTGGGAAGCGCCGGTTTTTGAAAACCGCTTGGATTCGATTATTTGAACGTCGAACCCTTTTAAAGGCGGCCTGCTTTCACGCGACTTCGGCTTTAGAACTGCACGACGCCTATCGGCTTGGCGTGCCGGTACAAAATCCATGTGTGATTGAAAATGGCGTTGCCTTGCCGAATCAACGTGATTGGCCCGCGCCGATGCCGGTTCCGTATGTGTTGTATCTAGGACGCTTGTCTTGGAAAAAAAACTTGGATTTGCTGATTGAGGCCTGCGCTGCGCTGACGAATGTTCATCTGGTATTGGCAGGCGCGCCCGATCAAGACTCCGTTTTGGGCGATTTGCAGAGGCTGGTGACCCGATTTGATTCGCAGAGCAGAGTCACCTTTTTAGGTGAACTCAAGGGCGACGAGAAATGGGCGTGGATCCAGCATGCACGCATCGTCGCGCTCGTTTCAAAAAATGAGAATTTTGGTAACGCAGCGGCCGAGGCGTTGTGCTTTGGCACACCCGTTGTGCTCTCAAATGGTGTTGGTTTAGCTGCGGCCACGGCAGCTGCAGACGCGGGTTGGATTTGTGATACGACCGTTGAAGGCATTCGTAGCGCAATTGCTGCGGCTTTTTATGATCCACTTGAAGCTAAAAAGCGGGGCAAGCGGGGCCAGGAGTGGGCGGAGCGCAGTTTAGGTTGGCACGCCGCTGCCTTAAAAACTATGGCGATTTACCAATCTTTTGCGAAGCAGAGGATGTAATAGCTAGCATGACTTAGGAAAGTTGAGCCAAACTGTCACCCACCCTGCAAACTTAGAAACCATTAAATGAGCAAAAACAAAAGCCTGAGTTTGATATCTGCACCATGAAGTACGCACTTTTTGCCGCAATTTGTGGGGCGATTGCGTTGTTAGCGTTGCGTGCCTTTGCAATACGATTTGACTTGCTAGATAAGCCAGATGCGCGCAAGGTGCATCGCGCAGCGGTTCCAGCCGTTGGCGGCTTGGCCTGGATGATTGCCTTTGCTCTGGGAATGGGGATTTCTGGGCTACTTACGCAACAGCCGTGGTTAATGTTGGGCTTAGCAATGATTTGTATTTTAGGCGCAATAGATGACCGTATCCCTTTGCCGTCGGTGTTGCGCCTGCTGGTACAGGCACTGGCTGTGCTTATCGCATTTTGGCACAGCGCGCCGCTGGCAAATCTTGGAGAACTATTTTGGCCTGGCCACACTTTACAGGCCGATAGCCTGACGTGGCCACTCACCGTGTTTGCCTGTGTGGGTGTTATCAACGCGACCAATATGATTGACGGCATGGATGGCCTGCTTGGCCTAATCTTGTTGCCCACATTGGGCATATTACTGGTTTTTTTTCATCACCTTGGTCAGTCAAACATGGCGCTTACGTGCGGGCTTGCTGTCGCCGCATTAATTCCATTTTTATGCGTTAACGTTCGCACACCCTGGCTTAGCGAAGCTAAAGTTTTTTTTGGCGACGCAGGCAGTATGTCCTCGGGGCTTTTGATCGCCTGGCTACTGGTTAATGGGTCGCAAGCGCCACTGCATACTTTTTTACCCGTCAGCGCCTTGTTTTGGCTTGCAGTACCGTTGGTCGATACCGTTTCGCTCATGTTGCGGCGCCTACAGAAGGGCAATTCCCCGTTTAAACCTGATCAACAACATTTGCACCATTTGCTGCAGCGGGTTGGCTTTTCAGTAACGCAGACGCTTGGGTTGATTTTACTTGCCGTGATCACGTTGCACTGCGTTGGCGCGCTTTTTCATGCATTAAATGTGCCGGCATCAGTCCAGTTGCTGGTTTTTTTGGCCTCCGCAATTTGTTATCACCTGTGGGTGATGAATGCCATCAAGCACGAGCGATGGTTGGGCCGTAAACTTAGCCCATTGATGGCAATCGGCCCTGAGCACGCATGACTGCATTAGATGGAGCAAGTGATACCAGTAAGCAGGGGAAAAGGCGGCGCCGACGGTCCGAGATCACTGGGAATAGGTTAGCGCAGCCCGCTCAGCTGAACATCTTTAGTCGCCAACGGCGCGAAGCGCTTGCTTTTATTGGCCTGCTCATCACGCTGAGTGTTATGCCATTTTTTTATGGCGGCAATCGCGACTGGGTCTGGGGTTGTTTTCTGGCCTGGACCTGTTTGATCAGCGTGCTCCTCGTTTGGACTGTCCCTGTGGCCGAACGATTGTCCGCAGTTGGGATTCACCGCCGCAGGCCCTGGTTTCTTTTACTCTTAGGACTCTGGCTGCTGTTGCAGCTTGCGCACTGCTGGAGCTGGAATGGTAGTCATTTTAGTGATGATCGCTCGGCCAGTATTCGAGCGCTGCTGAAAACAAGCTTGTACCTGCAGCTCATCGTGCAAACTCTAGTTCTAGCGCAAACGCACCGGCGCTTAAAGCGCTTGTTTCATTTTGTATTCCTCGCCGCTGTACTACATGCGGTGTGTGCCAGCATTATGAAACTTTGGGGATTAAATTTTGTATCGGAATTTTTCGTTTTTGGCATCGGTGGCGGCAGCGCGTTCGTCAATGAAAATAGTTTCGCAGGCTATTTGGAGGAGCATTTAGCCATTGGCGCGGGACTGCTCGTCGCAGGTTTGCGTTTTCATGGCGCCGGATCACAATCCTGGCGGCAATTTGCGCGCGATTGGACGTCATTGCTGTTGGCAAGCAAAACGCAGGTGCGGATTTGCATGGTGCTTTTGGTCATTGCTTTAGTGCTAACCGGTTCGCGTATGGGCAACGTCGCCTTTTTTGTCGCACTCTTAGGCACCGGCACACTGGCTTATTTTTTTATGGCGACGCGCCCGCCGGCGCTTGGAGCTTTGTTAATTTCTTTAGTTTTAATAGATTTAGTGGTCGTGGGTAGTTGGTTTGGTGCAGATCAAATTGCCGCTCGATTGGCAGCAACACGGATCGAGCTAGCAGATGAGCGACAGTTTCCAGGGCCTGCAATAATGAACTTAGGAGCTGAAAACGTGCAAGAAGGAGCTCAGCCGGCTGCGCCATTTGAACTTGACCGAGAACGGCCGGGGCTTGCTCGTGTCGCGCTTAAATTATTTGCTCAGGCGCCGCTGCTGGGGCATGGAGCGGGAAGCTTTCGGACGATTTTTCCGCCCATGCGCAGCCGGGATTTATCAAATAAATTTTATGATCACGCGCACAATGATTACGCGCAAATTCTTGCCGAGTATGGCTTGGTCGGCGCAGCGAACATTTTCGCGATACTGGCGCTGGGTTTAGGCGGGGCGTTTACTGCGTTACGTAAGCGCTCGGATAAGCTGGGCGTTGGCGCAGCTTTCACTGGTTTATTTGGAATCAGCGCATTACTGTTACACGCGGTTGCTGACTTTAATCTTCAGATACCGGCCAATGCAGCGATATTTAGTGTGCTTCTTGCGATTTGCTGGATAAGCCGCCACGGTCTGCGTGACCTGCCCAAGACGCGCGACAGTTATGAAATGGCGGCTTCAAAGTCAAATGCCTCTCCGTCCGATAATTCGTGAAGTTTTCGCCTAATGATTAAAAAATTTTTTCCGCCTATACTTTTTTTGACGCTGATATTCGCGCCCCCTTGCAAAGCGGAGTTTGTTTGCGCTCTAGGTCAAGCAGATTTTACCTCTGCGGATAAGCCAGCCAATGAACTTGCGGCTGCTGCGGCTGCACTCAAAACCGCAGCGAAGGGAAAAAACCAAGCCGCCGAGGCGGCGCGTCAGCAGCGCCTTGAATGGGCTTATTTAGCGATTGAAAGCGCTTTAAAAAGCGAAGCAGTGAATGAAATGCTAAAGGCACGCACTTATTGGCGACTTGTCACGCAAGATTTAGGGGATACCCGTTGGCGCATGAGCCAAGACGTTAAGTCTGGCAGCGCGCGCGCGCGTTGGCTTTCTCAAGAACTTAGCGAGCATGGAAAAAAGCAACCTTGGCAGGGCTCTGCCTGTGACGCCATGGGCGCACCCGAGGCGGCAGAATCTCCGAGCGCACTCTATAGACGTGCGCTATGCGCCGCGAAAGCTAACCCCAAATTAGCGCTAGCATTTATGAAAAGTGCGGCAGAGGCTGGGCATCCGGCAGCGTTGGAGGCCTATGGTCGCTTGTGTGCCGAACAAGGTGATAAAGGCCGAGAGTGTGCTGTGGAAATGCTTTGCCGTGCCGCTGATGCCGGGAGAAAATCAGCAGCCGGGCTCGCTGCCTACGTTTTGACGAGTGAGACGCCCACTCCATCTCTAGCGGTAAAAGCCGCGGCTCTGTACGAAATGGCGTTTGCAGTCGGCGATGCGGCAAGCGCGAATAATCTCGGGGAAGTCTATGAACGCGGCTGGATTGGTAAGCCCAACATCGCCCAAGCAGAACTTTGGTATCGATATGCAAGCGAAGCCGGCGTGATTCAAGCAAATCTTAATTTGGCACGTTTGCTTTGGCGATCAGAATCCCGCAGATCAGAGGCGCGCAGCCTAATTTCGCTCGCCAGCGAGACAATGCCAACTGAAGCACGACAACTTTTACTGCAATTAGAAGGCTCTAAGGACTAGAGTTCATCTACTAGGTTAAGTTACAGT
>JAYTAO010000577.1:0-2554 GCA_043737435.1 Rhodanobacteraceae bacterium
CCAGGGCCCAGTGCGCCTGAGCTGCAGGCACTGTTGCAAAGCGCCATGCGGGTGCCCGATCACGGCAAGTTAGCGCCATGGCGATTTGTTGTCGTGCAAGGCGATGCGCGGCAAAAGCTTAGCGATATTGTCGTCGCGCGGCGTAAAAGTACCGAGCCTGAGGTCGCAACCAACGCGTTGGAAAAAGATGCGATGCGGTTTTTGCATGCGCCGGTCATTGTCGTGGTGATCGCAAGCCTTAGCCCTGGGCACAAAATTCCAGAGGTTGAGCAACGTGCAAGTGCGTCAGCGGTTTGTATGCAGCTGCTAAATGCCGCGTTTGCCGCCAACTTCGGTGCGCAGTGGCTGACCGGATGGCCGGCCTATGATGCCGAGGTTGCTGCGGCTTTAGGCTTGACTGCCAATGAAAGCGTTAGCGGCTTTATCCATATGGGCAGTAGCGACACCGGCTCAGCCGAGCGAACCCGCCCCGATTTGAGCGTAAAGCTCAGCTATTTTTAATATTTCGCCGCACCGCATTTTATCTTAGGAATCATTTATGGCTAATTCGTATTTCATTCGCCACGCCTTGTTGAGCGCCGCTGCCGCTTTTTCGCTGTTGATTTTGTCCGCCTGCGACAGCAATAGCGCCGGGAATTCAGCGCTGGCAGAAAAAGCAATTGCCGAGCAAAATTTAGGTAAATTGACGGCTGCTGGCGCTCTAAATGCCTACGCAGATGCGCTCAAGCAAAACGATGTGCGGCATTTAGTAGAGTTGGTGTCCAGCAAAACCGATTTCGAAGAGATAAAGACAAAATTTGCCGACATGAAGAAACTTCCGATCAGCGTTGATGATCGTCGCCAATTCAGTGAGTCCTTTGGCCGCTTAACTGCAACCGGTGCGGTGGATTCAATCATGAAAGAAATTGAACCAAAACTGGCGGCGTACAAAAACCAGCTGCCAGGCTACATTGCCATGGGCGCGGGCGCGCTGCAGTTGCAAATTAGCAATAGCTCCGTGAGTGAGGAAGAAAAAGCCTCCGCCACCAAAGCCATTTCCGCGATACAAACATGGGCCAGCAAAACCGATTTTGCTGACCCAAAACGTGCGCGCAAAGCGATCACGGCCTTGGTCGATGCGGCAACCTCGATCCAGTTAAAAACCCCGGAAGATGTGAAAGCGCTTAGCTTTGAACAAGCCTTGGACAAAGTGGGCGTGTGCCTAGGCGGCTTCAAGCAAGCGTTAAACGCCTATGATTTTGACTTAAACGCGATTCTGGGCTCGGTGAAAGTCACCGATCTTGCTAAACCTGGTGAGGTGCAAATTAAAGCCACCGTGTTTGGCACAGAACTGACGAGCAAAGGAAACTTGACAAAGCGCGAAGGACGCTGGACTCAGTAAATCATAGTTCAGACGCGGCGACTCATAGCTGCCGCGTCGCCCATCGCGAGACTTCTATGGCACTACCTTATCTGCATCAAATTGACCCAATTCTGCTGCATATTGGGCCGCTCCCGCTACGCTGGTATGGAATCAGCTATTTGTTCGCGGTTGGCTTCGCGTATTTTTTAGCGACCCGCCGTGTGCGCGACAGCTGGCGTGGTCTTACCCGTCAAGACGCGGAAGATATCTGCTATCTAGGGCTGCTATCGGGCGTGCTTGGCGGGCGCATCGGCTACATGCTGTTTTATAACTTCAGCGAATTCCAGGCGCACCCTTGGTCAATACTGAAAGTTTGGGACGGCGGCATGAGCTTTCATGGCGGCTTGGCCGGGGTGATCGTTGGGCTCGCGATTTGGGCCAGACGACACGGCCATCAAACCTTTGCCGCGCTGGATTTTGTCGCGCCGCTGATACCTGTGGGCCTAGGCGCAGTCCGGCTATTTGGTAATTTTTTTGGCGGCGAACTGTGGGGACGACGTACAGACGCCGCTATTGGCATGCTGTTTCCACGTCAACCTGAGCTAGAAAATTACAGCCATGACGCGCTGCTGCAGGCTTATCAAAGCGGCGCGTTGAATAGTTTTGCGCGCCACCCATCGCAGCTGTATCAAGCGTTTTTAGAAGGCGTGGTGCTGGCGGCGATCATGTGGTTTTACACGGTCAAACCTAGACCTTACCGCGCTGCAAGTGGAATGTTTGTCGCTGTTTATGGCGTGCAGCGTTTCATCGTCGAGTTTTTCCGCGAGCCGGATGCACAGCTGGGTTTTGTTGCACTTAAATGGCTAACCATGGGACAAATTCTGTGCTTGCCGATGATCGCGTTTGGGCTAGGGTTGCTTTATGTGGCGTATCGGGATGCCGGGCGGAATCAGGCTGCCAAGCCAAGCTAGCGTCAAACCGTCTTACCCACTAGCGCACCGATCATAGCCGTCAGCGCCATCGCAAAAGCGCCCCAAAATGTCACTCGGATCGTGGCGCGGGCAATGTTAGCGCCGCCTACCCGCGCGCCAATTGCGCCGAGCAGACTCAGAAACGCAAGCGAGCCGATCGCTACCATCATGGGCAGCCTTGCCGGTGGCGCTAGTACGACAATCAGCAGAGGCATCGCAGCACCGGTGGCAAACGTTGCGG
>JAYTAO010000578.1:0-2552 GCA_043737435.1 Rhodanobacteraceae bacterium
CGAAACGGCTCACGAGCATGCACGTTACTCAAGTGCAGCTCGATAAAAGGGATCGCCACGCCTAAAAGTGCGTCCCGCAGCGCGACGCTGGTGTGCGTCAAACCGCCGGGATTAATCAAAATAAAATCGACATGAGCGCGCGCGGCGTGAATCGCGTCAATCAGCACATGCTCGGCATTAGACTGCAGACTGGATAGCGAAACACCCAAATTTGTGGCGCGTGCGCTCAAGTTTTCGACAATCGACGCTAAAGTTGCAGAGCCATACACCGCTGGCTCGCGCGTGCCCAATAGGTTTAAATTGGGGCCGTTGAGTAACAGAATCTGCAGCAAAAATGTTTCATCCAAACTTCACAAGCATTTGAGTTTGGGGAAAACTGGCGGCAATGTCTAGCATCGCTTTGCTTTTGATCGCCTTGATCCCTGCAGATGGCTATAAAATACGCGAAGTTAACGGCTTTTAACGAATTTTTTAGGATGCTGGCGTTGCCATTTATTGCAGGCAGCACCATCAAGCAATTTGCTTTACTGGACCGATTTTTTCCGCGAAACGCGCAGAGCCGCTCAAGGTGTCTATTGAGATCGCCGCTGATGCCGCCCGCGCTGAGCAGTTGGCGGCGCGCATGTTGGCGGAAAATGGGGCGAAAGGGTGGGTTCGGGCTTAATGAGGCGGTTTGCGGCACGTTCTGATTGAAGTAAATTGTTAAATATTTGAGTCAACGGATTTTGTCCTGGCACGTTTACCGGTTTTGCAGTATCAACAGCACTAGCCACAGCCGCGTTTCAACCTAAACCTGCTCAACCCAAGACTATAGGCAAAAAAGCATATGAACTTGCTCGCTCTGCGTGAACAACTGGCGCTCTCAGCGCAAACTGTGGTCGAGGCTAGGCCCTTAACGCCACCCGATCCGCTGGTGCATTTCATGAACCGCACCAGCTTTGGCATCCGTGAAGGTGAATATCGTGCAGCTGCGGCTATGGGATATGCGGCTTTTGTAGAGTCGCAGCTGGTGCCAAAAGCCGTGAATGCGGCCGCCTTAGAAGTGTCGATTGCAAGCGCTTTGCCGAGCGTCAAAATGACCGGCGCGCAGCTCTACGCCGCCTACCCACCGGTTGATAACAAAGACTTTATCGCGCTCAGTGAATTGCGCACGGCAACGTTGCTGCGACAAATTTTTAGCCCAAATCAACTGTTCGAGATGATGGTGGAGTTTTGGACTGATCATTTCAGTATCGAGCATGTCAGTGGCTTTGATCGCATAGCGAAAACCATTGACGACCAAGATATTCGCCGCAACGCGATGGGCAAATTTAAAGATTTGCTCAACGCCAGCGCGCGCAGCCCCGCGATGCTTTTCTACCTTGATAATTACGTCAACGTTAAAAACGGTGCGCAAGAGAACTACGCGCGTGAATTGCTCGAACTGCATACTTTAGGTGTGGATGGTGGCTACGCTGAGGTAGACGTCAAAAATGTCGCGCGCGCTTTCACCGGTTGGAGCTTCAATCGCACCGAGATTAGCTTTCAGTTTGTCGCGCGCAATCACGATACCGATACCAAAGCCGTGATGGAATTAAGTCTGCCGAAAAATCGCGGCATGGAAGACGCGCAAGATGTGCTGGATATGTTGGCCAAACACCCGTCGACCGCAAAATTTATCGCCACTAAATTAATACGCCGCTTCGTTAGCGATGCACCACCAGAAAATTTGGTGAAAAGTGTGCAGGCCGAATTTTTGCGCACCGAGGGTGACGTGACCGCGATGCTGCGCATGATCTTGAACTCGGTTGAATTTGTCGTCAGTGCAGATTTAAAGGTCAAGCGGCCGCAGGATTATGTGCAAAGCGTATTGCGCGCCACTGATGCGCGCTTTACGGGCACCACGTACGTACGCGCGCTCAACGGTGTTTACGAAGGGCTTGGGCAGGTTTGGTCTAATTGGCCTTCGCCGGATGGCTATCCGGATGTTGCCAGCTATTGGATCAACACCACCGCATGGTTAGGCCGTTGGAACTTTGTCTTTGCGGCACTGGAAGGGCGCTTGGATCGCGGCATCGTCATTGACCTTAACGCACTGGCGGGCACCGCGAAAACTGCGAACGCGCTGCTGGATCGCTTAAGTGAGCGCTTACTGCGGCGCAAGCTCAACAAAGAGGATCGCATCACGCTATTGGAAACCACCTCGGCTGGCGCAAGCGTTACCGATGAGTTGCGCGCTGATGTGCTGACCACCCGCACCCGAGAGCTGGCGGCGGTTTTGCTGAGCTCGCGCTACTTTAATTATCGCTAATGTAACTACCGCTAGTGTAACGATCGCTCATCCACGCCTAATTCGGAGACTTCTATGTCCACTTCTTTAAGACCTGCAAAACAAGATTTTGGCAACGTGCTGCGTCGCGATTTCTTGAAACTCACCGGTATGGGTGCAGCCGCACTTGCTGCCGGCCCAAAGATCGCTTTTGCCGCCGACCCGAGTTCCCGCAATACCGATACGCTGGTTGTGATTTTTCAGCGCGGCGCAATGGACGGGCTCAACGCGGTCGTGCCTTACA
>JAYTAO010000579.1:0-6369 GCA_043737435.1 Rhodanobacteraceae bacterium
CAAATAGGATTGTTCATCTATCCCAGCAGGCTTCGGACCACGATAAAACGTCGCAGCAACTGGCTTCGCACGCCAGCCGGTAAATCCACCCAAAGTTAAATACTCCAATACTGCTTCAAACCCGAAAATTGAACCCGGCTCATCGTCCGCCCACACAAACGCGCGCAAACCATTTGTCGCCGAAATTGCTACCAGGGTAGGTTTATCCAACACGTAAATGGATTCGTCACCCTCGCCGGCCCAGCCGCAAGCGTTGAAGTCTCCTTCAATAAAGGGAATCGGTGGTGATGGGAGTTGACCTTGCATTTGCCGCTCAAAATTAATTCATTCGACCGGTAGTCGGATCGGCTTTAGATCATACCGCCATGCTATCTGTTTGCATTACGACTTTTTTGCTGCTGCTGGCGCAACTAATGCATTCAAAGTGAATTTCCCCTAAGCCAGTGCAACTGCAGGCGGGGTGTACGCCGACCCCTAAGCTAAACTTGCGAGCCTACGAAACCGGGCCGCTTTGATGAAATCTTCGAACGTCATTCGCATCAATGGCCCGCGTGCGCTCAGTGCGTTTCGATTGGCGCGCTTAAATGCGAGGTTGGCCGAGTTTGGCGTGCAGGTGCTGGAAAGCCGGCAAGTATTTATGTTGGATGGCGCGCAGCAAGACGACGTGGCCAAACTCACGCAAATTCTGCTCGACGACCTACCCGCGGAAGCCGCGAGCGCGCATTCGGTGTTTGTCGCGCCGCGTCTGGGCTTGCGTTCGCCCTGGTCAAGTAAGGCGACCGATATTGTGCGCTCGTGCGGCATTGCGATTGCACGGGTCGAGCGCTTGCAGGAGTTGTTTCTTGCCGTGACCTTGCCGCCACAGTTAAGCGATGGCTTAGCGCGCGCTTTGCACGACCCGCTGACCATGAGTCTGCTAGACGCTGCGCATTTGGATCAAATTTTTGCCACTGAGCCGGCGCGCCCGATTGAGCACGTGGCATTTGCACCTGAGGTGCTGCAAGCGGCGAACGTGCGTTTGGGTTTAGCCTTGTCAGACGATGAAATTAGCTACCTAAGTAAAAGCTTCGGTGGAATGGGGCGCGCTGCGACCGATGCTGAACTGATGATGTTTGCGCAGGCGAATTCCGAGCATTGTCGGCACAAAATTTTCAATGCTAGCTGGACTTTGGATGGTTTTCCCCAGCGGCGCTCGCTGTTTTCCTTGATTCGCTTGACCCATGGGGTTAGCCCGGAAGGCACGCTGAGTGCGTATTCCGATAATGCTGCCGTGCTTGCCGGACCGATTGCCGCAGCGCTGTTTGCCGATGCCAGCGGTGACTATGTCACGTGCCCTGAGCCGCAGCCGTTTGCGATTAAAGTGGAAACGCACAATCACCCAAGCGCGATCGCACCCTTTCCGGGTGCGGCCACCGGCTCCGGTGGTGAGCTGCGTGATGAGGGCGCAACTGGACGCGGTGGTAAACCCAAGGCGGGCATGGTCGGGTTTTCGACTGCGCATTTGCGCATCGACAATTTGTTAGAAAGTTGGGAAACACCGCGCGCCTTGCCCGGCCATATGGCGCGCGCCAGTCAAATCATGACCGAGGCACCTCTGGGTGCGGCAGCGTATAACAATGAATTTGGCAGGCCGTGTTTGACTGGTTACTTCCGTACTTTTGAACACCGGGATGCGACGAATAAACGCCATTTCGCTTACGATAAACCGATCATGATTGCCGGTGGCTTGGCGCGCATGCGGTCCATGCACGTCGAGAAAGGCACGCTGGCAGCCGGGGATGCGGTGATCGTGCTGGGCGGGCCGGCGATGCTGATTGGTTTGGGCGGCGGTGCGGCATCGTCCGTGGCGGCGGGCAGCTCGAGCTTGGCGTTAGATTTCGCCAGCGTGCAGCGCGATAACGCCGAGCTGCAGCGGCGCTGTCAGGAAGTCATTGAACGCTGCATGGGCTTAGGCGCGGAAAATCCCATTGTTTCAATTCACGATGTTGGTGCCGGTGGTTTAAGTAACGCGATTCCAGAGCTGCTGAATGACTCTAAAGTGGGTGGTAATATTGATTTGAGCAAAATCGCAAATGACGACCCGGCGATGTCGCCCATGCAAATTTGGAGCAACGAGGCGCAGGAGCGCTATGTGCTTGGCGTCAAACCCGCCGATGTCGCGCGCTTTTTGGCACTTTGCGAACGCGAACGGGCGCCGGTGGCGCTGGTCGGTCATGCCACTTCAGCGCGACATTTGCATGTTGATCTTGCCGGTACCGCGGTCGTCGATTTGCCGCTTTCAGTGTTGTTCGGCAATGCCCCGAAAATGGCGCGCTTAGGCGTAATCAATCCGAATCAAATACCCGAAGTGGAAGACTGTGGCCTGGATTTGCGCAGCGCTTGCTTATCGATATTGCGCCACCCAACCGTGGCGGCAAAAAGCTTTTTAATCCACATTGCTGACCGCAGCGTCGGCGGCTTGAGTTATCAAGATCAGCTGGTCGGCCCTTGGCAAGTGCCGGTGGCAGACTGCGCGGTGACGCTGGCGGATTTCAGCGGCTACGCGGGCGAAGCGTTTGCCTTTGGCGAACGCACGCCCATCGCTGTAATTAACGCCGCTGCCAGTGCGCGTATGGCGATTGCTGAGGCGATCACCAATGTTTTAGCAGCACCCATCACAAGTTTATCGGCGATCAAACTGTCGGCCAATTGGATGGCCGCGTGCGGGGATTTGCAAAGCGATTCGGAGCTTTACGCGGGCGTAAAAGCCGCCTGTGAGCTCTGCGCCAGTTTGCGTATCGGCATTCCGGTAGGCAAAGATTCGCTATCGATGCGCGCACGTTGGCAGGCGGATGGCGTCAAAGCTGACGCTGTGAAACACGAGACGCAGGCGCCGATGAGTTTGATCGCCTCGGCGTTTGCGCCGCTCAATGATGTACGCGCCGCTTTAACGCCGCAGCTCATTGTTGACGGCGGCGATGTGTATTTGATTGACCTGAGCCGAGGCGCGGCGCGCTTGGGCATGAGTATGTTGGCGCAAGTCAGCGGGGCGGAACTCGGCGCCGCGCCAGATTTAGAATTCCCAGAAGACTTAGTTGCCTTGTGCGATTGGCTCAACGCGGCGCGCGGCTTTATTAATGCGTATCACGATCGGTCTGATGGCGGCGTTTGGGCGGCGCTGTGCGAGATGGCGTTTGCGGGCCGCGTCGGCTTGGATATCGAGTTGACGGATCCAACAAAACCGGCAGCTGAGCTTTTTAACGAAGAGCTGGGCGTATTGGTACAGCTGCGCGATCCATGCTGTCTACCCAAATCTTTGCCGCACCGCTTGATTGCGCGCGTGACGGCGGATCGGCGCGTAGCGATTGCGGGCACATCTGCGAACTTCGAACTGGGCGAACTATTACAAGCGTGGCATCGCGTCGGTTTTGAGATGCAGCAGCAGCGGGACAATCCAAGCTGTGCATCAGCCGACTTTGCCCGCGCTACAGATGCCCATGCAATGCCCCTGTCGATGCACTTGAGCTTCGATGCCGCCATTGATATCGCCGCGCCGATGATTGCGACCGGAAAACGCCCGAGAGTGGCGATATTGCGCGAACAAGGCGTCAACGGCCAGATCGAAATGGCGGCCGCATTTGGTGCTGCGGGCTTTGACTGCGTGGATGTGCACATGAGTGATTTGGCCAGTGGCAGGCGCACGCTGAAAGAGTTCACCGGTCTTGCCGCGTGCGGCGGGTTTTCCTTTGGCGATGTGCTGGGTGCAGGTCAAGGTTGGGCGAAGTCGATCTTGTTTAACGATGCGCTGGCGCAGCAATTTCAGCGATTTTTCAGTGACAGCCACACTTTTGCGTTGGGCGTTTGCAACGGCTGTCAGATGATGTCTGGGCTAAAGTCCTTAATTCCCGGCGCAGGCAACTGGCCCGCGTTGCGGCGTAACGAGAGCGAACAATACGAGGCGCGCTTGGTTTTACTGCAAGTTGCCGAGTCAGATTCAATTTTCCTGCAAAGCATGGCCGGAAGCACCGCACCGATTGTGGTTAGCCACGGCGAAGGGCGTGCCGATTTTGGCGCAGCGATGCCAACCAGCAGCTGCTTGCGAATGGTCGATGGCAAACACCAGCCGACGGATGTTTTTCCCTGGAACAGTAATGGCTCGCCCGGCGGAGCCGCAGGTTTTAGTGCTGCTAATGGTCGGGTTTTGATGATGATGCCGCACCCCGAACGCGTGTTTCGCACCGCGCAAATGAGCTACAAACCAGCCGGTTTAGCCGAGGCAAGCCCGTGGTTGAGGATGTTTCGCAACGCCCGGGTTTGGTGTGAATGATTCGGTTTTTTCAGACGTCAATATTAAATAACGACGCATGGCCTCCGGTCGTATTGTTTTGGCGAGTGCCGAGCTTTCAGTTTGCAATTCGTGCAGCTTCGGTATTCGTAATCTTTACTGTGCGTTGTGCGATGTGGCTTTTTTGGCGGTTTAAGAAAGCGAGTCATCGTCATTTTTCCTGACTCGAAAAATCAAATTTAGTTTAGCGTTCACCCGCCCCCTTAAAATTTGCGGCCAACCGAAAACTCGCTTGACATCAGGCTTTTGGAAGTAAGCAGCGGCGCAGAAGCTTCAACAACATGGAATCAGTGCCGTCAAAAACGCTACAAAGCAAATCTTAGTATTGTAGTCGTCGAGCTAAACCGATTGGTTGGCGCAGCGGGAGCAAACGAAATCATCGCTGAAGACTTGCGAAGCGTTCACTATGACGCATACCATCAGCCTACTTTCCCGGTTGGTGCTTTCCCCGCTTATGCAGATTGAAGTTGGACAAGGCACGCATACTGGCCTTAGACGCAACCACAACGAAGACACTTTTTACGCATCAGCGGAAAGTGCGCTCTGGATCGTTGCAGATGGAATGGGCGGGTTAGAGTCGGGCGAAATTGCCTCGACCATGGCGCGTGATCGAGTGGTGCAAGAAATTGCGAACGGTACGCCACTGGTCAAAGCGGTGGAGTTGGCACACCGGCAAATTTTGGATCACATTGAAGCCACAGACCCGCTCAAGCGCATGGGCACAACGTTCGTAGCAATCAAACTTGGATTAGAAAATTTTTTCGAAATTGCTTGGGTAGGGGACAGCCGAATTTATCGTGTAGACGAATCTGTACTCAAGCAGATCAGCCGCGACCATTCTTATGTGCAAGAGTTGGTGGAACGAAATCTGATCACCCCGGAAGAAGCACGGGTGAGTCCACATAAAAATCTGGTGACACAAGCACTCGGTGCGGTTAGTGCGGAGGAACTCAAAGTTGAATTTGCTACCGGCCAATTGCATCCTGGGACGCAGATTTTGCTGTGTACCGATGGCCTAACCGGTGAAGTTGAAGACAGCGCGATCTGCGACATTTTGAACGACGAACCCCGCGCCCAAGATGCCGTTGATTCACTGATTCAAGCGGCGCTAAACGGCGGCGGGAACGACAATATTACTGTGGTGTTGATTCGTGCCTCGGCAAACCCAGCCTAAACAAAACATTCATCTTTTCGCCAGCAAGTGCGATAACTCCAGCTGGCGCGGATAGACTCTGGGCACGTCCTAGTAAAAAGCTAACTTGTGCTGCAACCTTTTTCCCAGAGTGAACGCATCGAAAAGGTGCGCTACGATATTCGCGGCCCGCTAAACGCGCGTGCGCTTGAGCTTGAGGCCCACGGCCATAAAATTATCAAGTTGAATATTGGCAATCCCGCGTTATTTGGCTTTACTACGCCCGCGCATCTACGCGAAGCCATTGCAAAAAACCTATGCAATTCAGAGGCTTATGTGCATCAACAGGGCATTCTGCCCGCGCGTGAAGCCGTTGCCCGGAGCCTAGAAGCGCGCGGCATGCGGGTCAGTCCGAATCAGGTTTATATCGGCAACGGCGTTAGTGAATTGATTGATTTGACCTTGCGCGCCCTGCTCAATCGCGGTGATGAAGTGCTGCTGCCCGCGCCCGACTACCCGCTATGGAGTGCGGCGGTACATTTGAACTCCGGAGTTCCGAGTTATTACGATTGTTTGCCAGAAAACAATGGTTTGCCCGACCCAGCGCAGGTGGAATCATTGATTACCAAACGTACGCGCGCGCTAGTCATTATCAACCCGAACAACCCAAATGGTGCGGTGTACCCGAAAGCGCTGGTTGAGCAGTTGGCGCAAATTGCGGAGCGGCATGGTTTGATTTTGATGAGCGACGAAATCTACGAGAATCTGCTGTTTGACGACGCCAAATTTCACTCGGCAGCGCCGATGGTGCGCGACACGCTAGCGATTACGTTTTCTGGGCTTTCCAAAGTGCACCGTGCATGCGGTTATCGCGTTGGCTGGTTTACGCTTTCTGGTGCCCTGAAACCCGCGC
>JAYTAO010000580.1:0-6356 GCA_043737435.1 Rhodanobacteraceae bacterium
CCCCCCCATAGTCTCAGGTTCTGAAGTAGGCGACAATGCCGCAAAAAACGAGTAAGCAATTTCGGAATGAGCAGCACGAAACTGAATCGAATTGTTATCCAACACCTAGACGGTGCGCGCAAGGGCGATCTTGAAGCATTTGTACAAACGACCGTGAGCATCGGACGTTCGGGCGATTGTGATTTGGTGTTCGTCAATGAGAAATCGACTTCCAGCCATCATGCGGTAATGCGCCAACGCGAAGACAGTATTGAGCTGGTGGATACGCAAAGCACCAATGGCACTTTTCTAAATGATGTGCGCATTGAGCGGGCGGTGCTAAAAGATGGCGATGTCGTGCGCTTTGGAGTACTTGGCCCCACCGTAAAAATTGGCCTGCCCGCGGCGCGCGAATTGCAAACGGCAAAAGATATGCATGTATTAGCATTGCCGCAAACCGACACTTTTGGCCTAAAAACACACAACGAAGCACAGAATGCGGTGTTCCCTACATTGTAAGTTCCTGCCGCTACTCGCGTCAGCCTGACGTTGCGCAATTGGCGCTTTGTACGCACGGCATTTGTTCTCTACATGGGTGGTTCGGTTGCCGCCATTGGCGTGTTTAACACCGTGATTGATCGCTACAAGCTGGATGTACGTTGGTTCAGCGTTTTTCTAATGATCATGGCGGGCGGCCTGGTCTCAACGTTGGTTGAAGCTTGGTACCGCGGCACACCGGGCACGCAAAAGTTTCAATGGTGGGAAGTGCTGGTGCACTTGTGCGTTGCGGCGACCTGTCTAGCCGCGTCGATGTTGATTTTGCGCTAGAAAATTCAACCTAGCCGCACAAAAAGAACATACGCGCGGGGGAAACCGCAGTTCATGCGAACTTGATGTCGTTTATTTATTTGCTGGGTTCCTTGACGCTACGCACCACTTTCACATGCAGCTCCTGCAATTGCTTTTCTGGCACTTCCGAGGGCGCTGAGGTTAACGGACATTGTGCCGAAGCGGTTTTTGGAAAAGCGATCACTTCGCGTATAGACTCAACACCTGCAATCAGCGCGGCGATGCGATCAATACCAAAGGCAATACCACCGTGCGGTGGGCAGCCATATTTCAATGCGTCCAGCAGAAAGCCAAACTTGATCTGTGCCTCCTGCTTGCTGATGCCGAGCAAATCAAACACCGCCGACTGCAATTCTGGCCGGTGAATCCGAATCGAGCCACCGCCAATTTCCGAGCCATTAAGTACGCAGTCATACCCGCGGCTCAAGCTTGCGCCAGGATTGGCTTTTAACGCTTCTGCCGAATCAATGCTTGGCGCGGTAAACGGGTGGTGCAAACTGACCCAGCGGGCATTGTCCGCGTCGTAATCAAACATCGGGAAGTCGACTACCCAAAGCGGCGCCCAACCCGCCTGCGTCAGCTTCAAATCTTTACCAACCTGTAGGCGCAGCGCGCCCATATAGTCACTGACGGTTTGATACGGGCCGGCACCAAAGAACAAAACGTCGCCAGTTTTAGCATCCACCGCTTGCAACACACCGTTTAACGCTTCGTCGTTTAAGAACTTCACGATCGGGCTGGTCATGCCTTCACGGCCTTTGCCTAGGTCATCTACACGAATCCATGCCAAACCTTTAGCGCCGTATTTCGCGACAAACGGCGTGTATTCGTCTATTTGTTTGCGACTTAAACTGGCCCCACCCGGTGCTTTCAGCACGCACACGCGCCCTGATGCATCATTTGCTGGGCCGGAAAACACCTTGAACTCAACAGATTTTAGATGCTCAGCAACATCGACTAACTCCATTGGATTGCGTAAATCAGGCTTGTCCGAGCCATAGCGGCGCATCGCCTCGCTGTAGCTCATGCGCGGAAAAGGTTGCGGCAATTCAATCTGCGCGACGTCGCTAAATACATGGCGCACCATGCCCTCCACCAAATCCTGCACATCACGCTCTTTGACGAACGCCATTTCAATATCGAGCTGGGTAAATTCCGGCTGACGATCCGCGCGTAAGTCTTCATCGCGAAAACAGCGGGCAATCTGATAATAGCGATCCATCCCCGCCATCATTAGCAACTGCTTAAACAGCTGCGGGCTTTGCGGCAAGGCATAAAACGCCCCTTCATTCACCCGCGACGGCACCAAATAGTCGCGCGCGCCTTCCGGCGTGGCCTTGGTCAAAATTGGCGTTTCAATATCCTGGAAACCACGCGCGTCTAAATACTTGCGAATGGATTGCGTCAATTTGGTGCGCATGCGCATGGTGCGCTGCATCGCTGGGCGGCGTAAATCTAGATAGCGATAGCGCAGTCGCGTTTCTTCATTCGGCACTTCGTCGAGCATAAACGGCAAGGGCGCTGCGGCGTTGAGCACCTCAACTTCGGTGGCAAAAACTTCGACGCGACCGGTAGGCATTTTATCGTTGATTGCCGCCGCGCCGCGCGCGCGAACTAGGCCGGTAACGCGCAGGCAATACTCATACTTCACCGCTTCCGCCGATCCGAACGCGGCTGCTTGATCGGGCTCAACCACAACTTGCACTATGCCTTCGTGGTCGCGCAGATCGATAAAAATAACTTGGCCATGATCACGCCTAGTGTCGGCCCAACCGCACAAGCTTACCGTCTGACCGATCACCAACTCGCTCACCGAGCCACAATAATGCGTGCGCATTGCGCTTCCTTGCATAAAATTCGAATGCCCGGATGCTAATGGCTAACGCCCTGTTACGGCAAACAACTTTCCCGCTGGCTCCTTTGTCCGGGCCAACCCGCGCCAATCGATTGGTTTTTCTATACATTCTTCGCTAAGCGCTGTATTCGCTGCTGCAAAATTACCCGCTAAACTTCGAAACTATATGCTCGCGCAGACAAAATAAAGCGCTTTCCGCCGCGCCATTCGTAACCAAAAAAGACGCGTTCATCGGAATTTCGTCTAATTCGCCCGAATTGATGCCCTATTTAGTAGGTAAAAGGGACGATAAACCGCATTTGCCGCGCGCGGTTGCAGACAATGTGACAGACTTGCACCATTGTCGGCAGCAAATACGCCCATGTCTTATAACGAACCCTATCAAAGTTACCCAGCTCAACGTACAAAAACAGTGTTGGTGATCGAATCAGAGTTAGCGCCGCTGGTTCGGCGTCGGCCGATTGAAGTGCTGCGCGGCATTGATATGCGCGGTGACTGGCTGTTTGGCATTGAGTTGCGCCAAATCAATAGCTTAACTCTGGCTAAGGTGCGTGCGCTGGCTCCTGATGGCACCACCATCGCTATTTCCTCCTGTGCGCTGAGCGAATGGCCAACAAGCGTTGAGCTGCGGCATTTCATCCAGGCGTTGGGCGATTCCGAATTGGGTGCGCTTACGGTCAAATTTGATGGCCCCGCCCCCCACGATGAAGAGACGCTGGAGCTTGACACGGTGCCGTTTAAGCTGATGGAATTTCGATCCTACGCCCCTGAAGGGCGAGAACTGATTGCGCCGTGGGTAACACTGGCATTGACTGCCTAAATACGACTGTTTCGAAGTCATGCAAATCAGAACTTTTTTTCGCGCGCTGGGCTGCGCTTGCGTATTCCTCAGCGCCGGTTTATTTGCCAAGCCCACCAGCACGGCAGTCAAAGCAGTGCTGCAATCGCAACAATTTGAATTGGAAACTGCGGCCGATTTAAGCCTAATGGCGAAAAAGTTGTCACAAGCTCCGGTATCAACAATCAATGCGCGAAAGCTGCTAAAAATTTACGAATATTGCGGCTTTTTTGCTGGCCCAAAAACACGCAAGCAGTGGATGGATCTGTTCCAACCCACGGTGAAGGCAAATGACCCGTTCCATGCGCGTCGTATCGCGCTCGCCAATGCCGCTTACGACCGCTGCGAGGCATTATTGCTACAAACCCCAGATGTTTATGAAGTCCGGGCGCGCTGGTTAAAGCAGGCCGCAGCAGGCGGTGATGTGGTGGCAAAACTCATGTTGCGCCAGCTCAGCAGTCCCACTGCGGAAACCATTGCAGCGTTTGAGGGCGAACTAAAAACCGCGCTCAATTCCTCTGACCCAGAGGCAATTTGGGAGGCCGGTCGGGCAATCAGCCTAGCTGGCTTTGGTTGGAGCAATTTGAGCAAAAAACCTTGGCCAGATAAAGAAGTTGACAGTTTACGGGCAGTTTTTCAGCTTGCCGCCTGCGAGCTTGGCATGCCCTGCGGCGCACAATCCAACCTGATCGCGAATTTTTGTATTCGAGGCACGTGTGCCGCGCAATCCTATGCAGAGTGGTTGCCGACTTTTTTTAGCCCTCGCCAATATCAAGCCGTAAAAGCAGAATTACCTCGCGTTCTAAAGGAAATAAAGGCCGGTCGTGGCGCGGCTTTGATTTTTCACTGAGCCATTATTTTCACTGAGCCATTATTTTCACTGAGCCATTCTCACTGAGCCATTCTCACCGGGCGCTCAAATCAACTCGCACTAACGCGCCTAGCGCTGGATGATCGAAATAAAGGGTTTCCTCAAAATGCGCAGCGCGACTTGCGCGCATGCGAAAGCGCGGATTTGTAGAAAGGTCCCCGGCCCTAACACCGTCGATTTGAGCGCCATCAAGCTGCAGTTCAAGCTTAAGACCGAGGGGCTTTCCCGGCGTCAACAGCAAACGTCCACTGATTTTTTCAGCGCCTAATGATTCGCTGTCGCTGCCTAGGGCTTGCAAACTCACCCAACGCGCATCCGACAAATTTTGTCGCCAAGCGGTAAAGAGCAGCGGTTTGAGATCGCTACTCGCCTGAATCCTAGCCATAGCCCCGCTTAGGCGTCGCTGACTGGGCTCCACCTCGCTGTAGAGTTCACTCGCATCGGAATTACTGCGCGCTATGGCTTGCCCGATGCTGGAGGCGGGTGATTGAGATGACTTTAACTCTGAACCGGCACCCTTTCCGGGAAAGCGGAACACCAACACTTCTATTTGCACCGTTTCACTGCTGCTGGGCAAGGCATCAAGATCATCTTGCGCTCGAAGCAAACCTGCAAGTGCGAAGCTGCATAAAAAAACCAACGCTAAACGAGAAAACATAGGGGCATCTGCAAAAGATTTTAGGGGCAAATAATACGCTGTAAAAGCGCGGCGGTGCAGAAACGGCGCGCACATCTGAGCTAGATGCGCGGCGCAGACGCGAGCCGCAATCGGCTGGCAAAAGCCTCCGGCGGCAACGCTGGGGCATAGCGAAACCCCTGTCCAAAAACGCAGCCTAGGTCAATCAAAATTTCCATCTGGCTGGCGCGTTCCACGCCTTCGCACACAACGCTCATGTTCAAATCGCGCGCGAATTGACATATCGTTTTTACCAATGCGCGATTGCGTTCGTTTGACTCAATATCCTCAATGAAACCCCGGTCGATCTTCAGCCCGTCAAACGCCGCTTGGGTAAAAGAAACCAATGAGGAATAACCGGTACCAAAATCATCCACCAATAAGCGCACACCCTGCGCCTTAAGCTCGCGCAGGATAATCAGCGTTTCGGCGTAGTTTCCACGAAAAACGGTTTCGGTGATTTCCAATTGCAACGCGTTAGGTGGTACGCCGGTACGCCGCAGCAAATCACCGAGTGACCCCGGAAAACCCATACTTGCAAACAAGCGATCTGAAATATTCACGCTTACCGAACTGGGTGCGGACGAACCAAATTCGCGTTGCCAAAGTGCCAATTGGCGACAAGAATGATCGATTACAAACCAATCTATACCGATCAACAATCCTGACTCTTCCGCCACTGCAATAAACTCACCCGGCAACAGCAGGCCACGGAGTGGATGCTGCCAACGGGTGAGCGCTTCCGCGCCAGCGATTTTGCCGCTCGCCAGCTCCACAATCGGTTGGTAATAGGTGACAAATTCACCGCGTTCAAGCGCGAACCTTAGATCGGTCTCAAGCTGCAAACGCGATTGTGCGGCGCGGTGCATAGCGCCATCAAAAATCTCGTACCGACTTTTACCCAGCGCTTTGGCGCGATACATTGCGGTATCAGCATCGCGCATCACATGTTGCTCATCTTTGTAACTGGAATCCATGCGTGAGATTCCAATTGAGGCAGAAGCAAAAATTTGTTGCCCGCGCACTAGAAAGGGCTGACCCAAAGCGCTTAGTATGCCTTCTGCAATTTCGGTTGAAACGAACTGCGGCACCGGCGATCGAGTGACGAGCGCAAACTCATCGCCACCGTAGCGCGACAGCACCAAATCATGCGGCAGAGTTTTGATCATGCGATCGCAAATCATCACCAGCAGCTCGTCACCCGCCGCATGCCCAAGGCTATCGTTGACGACTTTAAAGCCATCCAAGTCTAGCAGCAGCACCCAATATGCCTCGTCATTTGAGTGAC
>JAYTAO010000581.1:0-2542 GCA_043737435.1 Rhodanobacteraceae bacterium
TGAACATACGTGGGTAATTAGGGATATTTGGAATTACCAAACGCATAAACTCAAAGCTGCTAGGCGCTTCGATAGCAAGATACCGCTTCGGTGCGGGCGGCGGTGGAGGAAGCTTTTTTAGCCTTTTTTTATCTTCGTCAGCCGCTGTAAGGATGAGAATTGAACCGTCTGTCCTTAGAAAAACCAAAGAATGATCGGCTGGCTTATGGCCTTCATTTACAATGAATATCTGCAGTTTGGGCCGTGGCTCCAGTTTCGAAAGTGTTAAGTGCAGAGTTCTCAAACACTTTTCGCATACCTCTAGCCATTGTAAATATGCCCTTTTGTAGTCTTCAATTTCCTTACGGCTAGCAGTTGTGAAAAGTCCAAAGGTCGCCTTAGGCTCGAAGTCATTCACCTCTGGAAATTTTTCCTTGATGCTCGACATCAATGACTCAACTTGTGATGCACTTAAAGCGGAAAAGGAACGAAGGCTCGCTGCACACTTTAAAATTTTTTTCCCGTCGTGCACGAACCAACTATTAAATAACGGGGCGGCGTTCTTATGTATACGTAGCTCGTCATTTTGAGCCGCAAGCTTCTTATCTCTTTCGTCGAGTTCAGGAGAAAGCATCCAATCGTCAGGCACATCCTCGCATAGCAGTCCAACATATTTTGCACTGGCCATTGGGCCAACATCGGCTGTAAGCAACCGCACATCTACATCGGGATTCGTCCGTGAGAATGCGACGGCAATTCCTACCAATTGATTATCTCGTTCCCCGTAGTCCAACTCCTCAGAGAGACTCTCGTCACGCTTCAGGTCTTGGCGCAACTGCAAGCTAACGGCTGGGTTTGTGTGCCGTATTTCGTATGGGGCCTTAATGAGCCCCTTAAACAACGTTGCGGCCTTGCACGATCTGCAACCCGACCGTTTCCCTTACCTTTTTGATTGTCGATCTCAGCGACATTTGGGCGAGTAACAAACAAAACGATTTCGTCGACATTCGCCCACGTGTTCCAAGTTAATTCACGCAGAGCCTTGCACTGAATGAATATGTTCGTATCGACAATGAAGACGAGTGTCTTTTTTTGAATTGATTCCTGCCGTTGCGGTGGAGTGGTCGAGATCAGCAATTCCCCCAATACGTAAAAAGTAATTTGCGGTCATAGTAGGTCGACGTAACTAAAACGTGCAGCATCACGACTATGACCACGAGTTGATCGACTCAGCACGTCGAACACCAACCCAAGACCAATAGCGCATGCAAATGCCCCAAGCGAACGGCGATGTGGCCGCACTCAAAGGCCGCGAATGGGATGTTTGCATGCGCCTTTACGCCCGCTGAAAGCGGCTTATGAAGTGCAAGGCAAGAAAATATTTTGGTGGTAACACCACGAGTATTCGCCCCGCATTTATCGGAAAAAATCAGCTCCGCCCCGGTGGCAACCTGCCCGTGTGGGTGCCGCGCGGCTCGGAACGAGATGGCTTTGCCGCCCGCAGTATTGCCAAAGCCACGGCTGCTGGTTTGACTTCCCGAGCACGGGCCACCACCGCACAAGATACGCTGCAGTGTTTAGATAGCTTGTCTAAAACCCGCCAGGCCGCGCTGACTGCGGGTTAAAAAGTTCCACGACAGACTGAGTTATTGGGGGATTGGAAGCAACGCTAGCGAGAAAGATTGAAACCCAAACCTACTTGGTCTAAATCTTGCAAAAACCGAGCCAGATCCTGTGCCGTTTGGCGGCAAGCGAGTATTTAATTGCGATTACACTTTGTCACTTTCGCCGCAATTGCGGCACTTAGCAGCGCCCATGCGGCGATTGTCGTTGACGGCTCACCCGCAGAGCCGCCGTGGGCTGATGCCCGCGAGATCACCGACTTTGCGCTGACGCAGCCGTTTAACCGCACCACACCGCGCCTAAAAACCACGGTCAAGCTGTTGTCCACGCCGGAGGGTTTAGCGATCGCGTTTATCTGCGATCAGCCGGAATTAGCCAGCCGCAGCAACGATTCCAGGCCGCGTGATGCGCAGCCTAACAGCGACGCGGTCAGCGCCATCATTGATTTTGATGGCAATGGTAGTCGTGCCTATGAGTTCACGGTCAGCGCTGGCGGCGCACAAAAAGATGGCATCTGGAGTAGCGAAAACGTTTTTGTTGCCGATTGGGATGGCGTTTGGCAATCCGCTGTCGTCAGCACCGACAGCGGCTGGACGGCGGAGCTGCTGCTTCCCTGGTCGAGCGTGCCGATGGCGAAATCTAGAAGCGCGAACCGCGATATTCGCATCAGCTTTGATCGCGCGGTTTGGAATGCGGGCGAGCGCTATTCCTACCCGGCGATTAGCGCCACGCAAAGCCGTTATTTGTCCGACTTTGCCGCGCTGAGTATCGCCAGCTATGAGCAAAGCGCGCTCAGCGTAGTGCCGTATGCCAGCGTGCAGTATGATTTTCTCGATAACACGAGCAGCGGGCGCACCGGCGCCGACGTTTCCTGGCGGCCCAACGGTGAATTTGCTTTGACAGCGACCGTGCGGCCGGATTTTGGTCAAGTCGAATCGGA
>JAYTAO010000582.1:0-6342 GCA_043737435.1 Rhodanobacteraceae bacterium
AGTACGTTTGATAGGTGTTGTTCCACTGGGTACCCTTATTGGTTTGAAGGGTTCAATATGAGCCTGGCGCGTCCCAGTGTCGCGCCGGTTTTGACACAGCTTGTTGTTGAATTGCTGCATCGATGGCCCGGTATGCGCGGCTGCGGCTGATCCGGTACCGCTGCATAAGCTTGTCGCGCGTGATAACCCGTGAGTGGTGCCTCAATAGTTCCGCTGCGCATTGGCGCTGGCAATCCCGGTCAAAGGCTTTAAGCACAGCATCCGCGCCAAGTTCAAGCAATAGTTCGTGCACGTCGCTGGGGTCTATCTTTGCAAGTATTTCCGCAGTGCGTGGCGTCATAAAGTTTTTACCGGGGTTATCGGGGTTACCTCGCATGGGGGTTTGACTGGATAGAGACGCACCGCGCGCCCGTCAATTTTTACCAATCGCGAGCGCTTGCCGTCCGCGCCCGCCTTGGGTACCACCCCCGCACGTTCGAGTTCATCCAGTGCCCGGTTAAAGTCGAACCCCTTAAGCGCTTCGCGCAAACCGTCCGTCGTGAACAGATATTCGCGCCATTTTTGCAACGCGGGCCCGCAGTCACGCCACCATCCTGCACGGTCACGCACTACAGGCGCGTGCTGGTCGACTTGGGTGTTCGAGAATCGCGCGTCTCCGTGGCGATCAATGAAGCTTTGCACGCTTTCGCTGATTTGGCGCTTTTCCTGGTCGCCTTGCCCGCGCTCGCCTTGCCATGCTTTGAACCCTATCACCGCCGCGCTTGTGGCTTCCCCTGCAGGCCATCCGGTAAGCCCGTATTCGGTGGCGAGTTCGCCAGCCAAAGCCACTATTGCAAAGCGCCCCGCCGCGCGTTTGTCTTGGCCTTCACCCCCTTGCGCGAACTCAGGCCGGGCCTTGAGCGCATCCAGCCGTGCGCTAAAGTCTTGAGAATCAAACGTGAGCTTTTCCAGGAACGCGCGCCCGGCGTGTCCAAAGTGTTTGCTGGATGCGCTCTTGATCGCGTCTGAAAACTGCGTGCCGTTCGCCAAGTCGTGAAGCTGATCCCAAGCGCCATACTTGCGCGCCGCCGGCACGTCCAATAGGCGCACGCTTTGCCCAGCCTTTACTCGATAGCCGCCCTCCTGCATTGACGTGGCAATGCTGCGCTCGCCGCTGCTCAACACAAAACAGCGCCAGCGCGTCACGCCGCGTGCGGATCCTGTTCGGCTGGCGCGCTGTTTGCCGGTACCGTTGCCCAAGGCATAGACAATTGCACCCACTTCGCGCGGATCGCATTCGCTGATTTCATCCAAGGCTAGTAACGAATCATTGAAGCGCGCCGCCGCACCTTCCATGCCGTTGCTAGTGGAACGCCAGCTGCGCCGATAGTGTGGCCCGCCCCACACGCTACAGGCTGCCTCCAACAGCGTCGTTTTGCCGGTGGAGCTGTCGCCAATGAAGTGAATCCCGCCGCCCTCAGCATTGCACTTTGCAAGCAATGGCCCGGCAAACGCACACGACAGAGCCAGGGCTAGCAAAGGGTTGCCGGGCGCGCGTTGGCTTATCAGGGCTTGCCATTGTTTCAAGGTGCCCGCGGTTAGTATTTCATCGCGGCTAACGTCGGCACTTTGAAAAATCACGTCTGCGGCATTTGGCCCAATTACCCGCTCAGGCAACACGAACGAATCGCCAGACCAGCCAACTTGCAGCGCGCAACAAATACGCCGCTTTGGCGGTCTTGCTTGAATGTAGTTCGCTAGTTGATTGCGTGCCGCCGGGTCTATCTCCACGCCCATGCTGAGCAATGCGCCGCGCAATTCTTCCGCCGCCCCGCTTAGAAGCTCCATGGGCATAGCCCATTCACGCCATACGCCAAGCGTGTTTCTAAAGCGCAACAGCCGACCGAAGTGTTCGCCGTGACCATTGGACGTGATCGCCTCAATATGCAAGGGCGAACAAATCCAGATTTGAACCCCGGCTAATCCTTCATTGGTTTGTTTGGCGCCAAAGTACCAAACGCCCGGACGATATTTAGTGCCGTTGGATTCATGCCAATCATCCAGCACGATGTATTTAGGGCGATCTTTTAGCGCTGGAATTGGCGATTCGGTAACCCCGGCAACCCTGGGCGTTTCTGGCTGGGTTACCAAATCCGGCCCGCCGTTACAAACTGTGACCCCGGTAATTTCGGTAACCCCGCAAAGAAGCTCGCTCGCTGGATTTGCTGGTTTGGCTGGCTTTTCTTGCTTCGCTGGTTTCGCTGGTTTCATAGTCCGAACTCCGCCGCGTAATCATTCCAGTCTCGGGCCTTGCCATCGTCGCAGGGCGGCAGCATCACGCGTGCACCAATCGCCGCCGCCGCCTTTTTGGCATAGCTTAGGCCGGGGTTTCCGATGGTCTGGCAATCGTTATCAGCTGCAATGATGAATTGATGACTCGGGTACCACTGGCGAAGGTTGCGCGCCACCGGTTCCAAATTGCCCGCATCAAACCCGATAAAAACGGTTTGCCCGGTGGCTTGTTGAATGGTCAAACCAGTGGCGAGCCCCTCACAAATAAACGCCGCGGCCTCCGGTTTGGTGCATTGGCTCAACTCGAAAAAACAGCCCTTTTTACGGCCCCCGGATAAAAACCTTTTGTCACCTGACGTGCTTATAAATTGCAGGCTTTGAATGAATCCATACGGGCTTAGGCGCATAGGGACAAGGATGCTGCCAACTCGCCCCCAAGGGTCGGGGCCGTCCATTTGGCACAGGTCTGGATGCGTTGGCACGCCTTTGCGCACAAGGTAGGGGTGTTCGCTAGGGCATGGCTTTTCGTCAAAGATCACGCGCGCTCGTTCGCTGGCTCGCGCTTCGCGTTTGGCCTGTTCGCGCTCGCTATTCGCCCTGAGCTCAGCCGCTATTCGTTGGCGTTCTATTTGTTCGCTGGCGCTTAAGCTGCGCTGGCTGTCGACAAAGAACGTTTTTGTAGTGCCTGCTTTGTTGTTGGCGACAATGCCACCTTGGCCATCTGGAAAAATACGAATGCGTCCATCGCCCTTACCGCGTGCATCGTTGGCTAAATCCGCCAAGTGCCAGCGACCATCACTTGGAACGCGGCGATAAACCACGCCCTCTGTTGCGCAAGTTTGATTCAGTGCTGTTTGAATGTCGGTGCTCATGATCGATGCACCGCCCAGCTTGGAGCCAATTCCCAGACGCCTAGCGCCTTCGCAGCGCTCGCAAAATCTAGGCCATTCGCCGCTATATGGAACGCCAGCACGTCGCCACCGTGCGCACCGCAGGCCATGCATTTATAAGCGCCGGTCAGTACATTTACCCGCAAAGATGGCGCGCTATCGGCATGGAATGGGCAAAGCGCAAACGCCCAGCCATCGGCATTGTGCTTTTTCAGGCTTGGCAAATGCAGGCTGAAATAATCCGCCGGCGTGGGCAATCGATCGCGATTGAATTTGCTTTGGCCGGTAGATTTTTGGTAGCTTTGAGGCTGAAATCGTTTTGGTTTGAATCCGCGCTCTGCCTTGCCTGCAGGGCGTTTTTCGTTTGTGGGATTCCTCATGTGCTAGCCCCCGCACGCGCGTGCATTGGGTCGGCTGGCAAGTGACATTTCTGCATCGGCCCTTTGCTGCGCCTCGGCAAGCTGGCGCGTGGTGCGCCTTGCTGCATCGAAGCCAGTGGCTAGGCTATCGAGCTCCGCCGGTGTTGGCTGATCGCTTAGCGCGCTGGCTTGCACCATCAACTTCAATGCCGCCGCCTGGATTGTTTCTATGTTTGGGTAACCCGTCACTTGGCACCGCCTGCGCGTGCCGCGATAAAAAGTTCAATGTCACACTTGCGCCAGCCAATACAGCGCTGACTTAACTTGATGCGTTTTGGAAACTCGCCGCGCGCCTCCATGCGCTCTAACGTCGATTCTGAAAAGCCAACCTGCGCTAGGACTGTAGGCAGGCGATAAATTGTGTTGCTGTTTTCTGCGTGCATAAAAGACCCTATTAACCGGCCTGAATTGGCGTGAATCAATGGTTATTTCGTTAGGGCAATAAGTAAATACAGGCATGTACGGCGTACTTAAGGGCAACGTATACGGTCTACTTAAGGACGCCGTATACGGCCTATGCAGAAACCGTAAATTCAGTTGCTATTCGTGCTTTTGCTGCCGTTCTTGTTCGTATTTCACAATGGATTTAGGACTTAGCCAATCCTCACGAATCGTTCGCTCAGTGACGGCGATTGGTGGACTTTCGTCTTTTAAAATCTTTAACTCATCTTCTGCAAATCTGGATTTATTGCCGTCATATTCAAGAGCTCCTTTTATTAGCCATCTGGCGATGGCCGCATTTTTTGCCCTTCGATTCGGCGAATGTCTGGCCTCCGTCATTTTTTTAGCTAGTGCTTTAGAGACTGCTGAAAGATCGCTGGTTCGAATTTTGTAAGCGCGATGCAGTCCAAAAAATTCGCCGAGCTGTAACTCAGCTTTTGCTAGCACATGCCAAATTAAATGAACTCCAGTTTGAAGATCTTCATGTGTGGCATGTGCGTCTATTTTGGACATTGCTCCACAGAGGTAGCCCACTAAAGCCAATGAGTCTATGGTCAGGAAAAGTAGGCGCGCGCACTGAATGAAACTTTCCTGACCTAAATAATCCGGGTCTGGTTTCTTGAATTGCGCTTCAATAAAGTCCTCGTTACTTCCGTCCAAGCTACTTAATGGATCGCTGAAAAATGCGTCGTACAGCCCCCGCAAAAGATCACCCCATGGTGGTAGTGTGGCGTTGCTGCTTTCTAATTCCGGCACTAGTTCAATCAATCTATTAAAAGATTTTTCAGCGCGCACCTTTGCGCCTAGAATCAAATTCGAATATCCGTCATAGGGTTTTGTTTCTGTTGACACTCGCTTTCCCCAATACTCCCCAAAAGAATCGCCGGGCCAACGCGTCGGGGTGAACGCGCTTTCAGTTGGCCAACCTAGGCCCGGCAAAGTGTTATGTGCTTTTCAACGCTCGCTATAAAATGACCTAATGTGTCCTCATGCCTCTAAAGATCTGGTTTTCTATTTGGCAGATAAAGCCCCCGACTAGGGTTCCGTAATGATCGCGCGAGTTGGCGTGCGCTGCGTAGGCTTCCCTAATAACTCGCTCCACAACGTGCTCGTATGCACCTTCGCGGAAGGCGAGCGCTAGCAGTAGCCCGTAATTCATCCCGACTTCAAACGCCGCTTCTTTGTCATTAAACGTGCGGCCTTTGGCCTTGTAGGTCGGCGCCCAGTACTTAAGCACGCTCTCGACTTTTCGAACGCCGTTGACTTTGGTAATCACTTTAACTTTGCGAACAAAGGGAAGCTGTTCAATTAAAATTTCGGCTCTGCATGACGAGACTCTAAATTTATAGTTTGATAGCTCGCCTTCTGAAAAAGCTTTCGCCGCCTTGACTGCCTCTTTGTAGGCGGCTTGCTCAAATGGATCGCTGGCTTCTGCTGCCGGTTTGATTGCATCGGCTTGGGTGTGCGGTTCGCAATAGCCTGGCATTGATTTGTCGGCGTCTAGAGATGTAGAAAAAAGGTATGGATCCTGTTCTTCAACGTCGGCTTTGCGCCTTTCTTGCTCCGCGAATTTCGCAGCCTTAGCGGGTGGCTGAATCTCGGTGCCGGTGGTATTCTCAGTGTCCATTTTCTTGCTTCCTCGTGGGTTTATGGATCGGTGCTGGCGTGTTCAAGACGCTGGCACCAACTCTTTCAGTTTGGCGCGAAAGCCCGCGCGCCTCGGTCGAACTCATAGCAAGCGCTGCAGCGATTCCAGCGGACGGCCTGCCTCGGATGCAATGCGGATCCGCTCCCAAGTCACGCCGCGCGCGGATAGCTCAACAATCGTTGCCCAGTCGCTCATAAGCGCGCGCCTTTGGTCCAGGTAAGTGCTGCGGTTGTATGCCGCTCTAATCGCGTTTGAATCGGTGTGTGCCAGCGCTGCCTCTATGGTGTCGTATTGCCTGCCAAGCTCGTTAAGCGTCGTGGAAAAGAGCGCCCTAAAGCCGTGCGGTGTGCATCTGCCATCAAAGCCAATGCGCCGCAAAGCAATACTGAGTGTGTTTTCTGAAAGCGTTTTTCGTTCCTTTTGGCCTGGAAACACAAACGCAGAACGGCCGCTATGCTGGCGCGCTTCGCTCAGAATATCTAAGCATCTGGAACTGAGCGGAACCACGTGATCCCGCCGCATCTTCATGCGCACCGCCGGTATCGTCCAAAGCCCGCGTTCCAGGTCGAACTCCTCCCAAACCGCGCCGCGTACTTCAATTGTGCGGACGGCTGTCAACAGCAAGAACTCAAGCGCCAGCCTAACCCGTGGTTCACCGCCATAGTCGCGAATC
>JAYTAO010000583.1:0-2538 GCA_043737435.1 Rhodanobacteraceae bacterium
GCGACGCACTTCACCCGCAGTTTGCGTGCAGATCCAGAACGCCCAGGTTTGCTTTATGCCGGCACCGAGCGCGGCCTGTATGTTTCTTTGGACAATGGCGCCAACTGGCGGGCGTTTCAGCTGAATTTGCCCCTGGTGCCGATCAGTGATCTGGCGCTGCATCAGGGCGATTTAATCGCCGCGACGCAGGGCCGTGGCTTTTGGCTCTTGGATGACACCACGCCAATTGCTGCCGCAACCGCCGGCAGCGATAAGCCATCCGCACGTCTGTATCCGCCGCGGTCAAGTTATCGCTTGGAAACTATCAGCGATGAAAAACCCGGGGCCGCAGGCCGCAATCCGCCGCCCGGCACGCTGATTTATTATCAACTGCCACGCGCGGCCGCAGAGGCGGACAAGATCAGCTTAGAGATTCAAGATGCCAGCGGCAAAGCGATCATTCGCTATACGCTAAAGTTAAGTCCTGATGCGCTAAAAGCCGAGGAAGCGAAGCTCAAAGTCAAACGTATCGGGCAAGATTTACGCCTGCTCAGCGGCGAGCCAGGCCTCAATCGCTTTGCCTGGAACGGCCATTACCCATCGCCCAAACAGTTCGATGGCTTGGTGCTTTGGAATGCTGATCCCACTGGCCCGAAAGCGGTGCCTGGGCAATATCAAGCGGTGCTAAGTTTTGCTGGACTAGAGCAAAAACAAAGCTTTGAATTGCATGCCGATCCTAGAGCCAGCAGCAGCGCGGATGATTTTGCCGCGCAGTTTGCGCTCGCATCTAGAGTGAGCAATAAGTTAACTGACTTACATGTTGCGATTGACGAGCTGACGCGTTTAGGCGCGTCATTGACCACGCTGGGCGAACGCTTTGACAAAAACACAACGTGGAAGGCGAAACTGGAAGCGCTGGATCAACGGCGCTCTGCGCTGTTGGAATCGGTCTATCAAACCAGCCTGAAAAGCGAACAAGATCCGCTGAATTTTCCCGTGCGTTTGAATGACAAATTGGCCGGACTGTTAGCGCAGATCAATTTTGGCGATAACAAGCCAACTGCAGCGCAACAGGAATTGACTGACGAATTGTTGGTGTTGGCGGACAAGGCGCTAGCGGCAACAAAGACCATGTTGGGGCAGGAGCTGGATGATTTGAATGCAGATTTGCGCCTGCAAAAGATGGACTTCATTAAATTGGATGCGAAAACGCAATAAACGGCACCATTGCGCCCGCATCGTGGTAGCAGGGCGCAATTCGATGTTGGGCTTTGCTGCAAGCGCGGCGAATTTAGTTAACAGCGATTTGCGGCGCAGTCTGCAGGATCGCACCCCAGCTTCTCATCGTAATCTCGCAATGCTGCGCACTTTGCTTTATTCGCTATTGATCTTTTCGCTGCGCCCTACGCTTGGCGACGGTGCGCTTGCGGATGCGCCCGCCAATTCCGTCGGCTGCGCCGCCCGGACCCCGAGTGCGCACCAATTGCAGGCCGAAGGCGTACGAATACGCCATATCATTTTGGCACCTAGCAATATCTTCGACGAAACAAAGCCCGGTGAGGGCACACGCTTGTATCGATTAGCCAATCGCCTGCACGTAAAAACGAAAGCAACTACGTTGCGCGCGCAGCTGTTGTTTACTGAAGACGATCTCTACAGCGAACGAGTTTTGCAAGAAACGGCGCGCAATCTGCGCACATTACGCTATTTAAGGGAGCCGATATTGACGCCGGTTTGTTACACGCCAGGCTATGTTGATGTGCGGGTAGAAACGCGGGATGTATGGACCTTGGCACCGACCTTAACTTTCGGGCGCAAAGGCGGCAATAACGCCACCTCGTTTGGCATTGAGGACAATAATTTTCTGGGTTATGGCAAGGTGTTAGAGCTAAGCCAACGCAGTGATCGCAAACGTGACTCGTCGAATTTGATCTATCGCGACCCGAATTTGGCTTTTGGACGCTGGACGTTAGATGCGGTACTGAGCCATAGCTCGGATGGCCACAATGTCAGCGCACGGGTGGAGCACCCGTTTTTTGCGCTAGATAGCCGCTGGCAGGCGGTGGTTGGGTTGAGCGATTTTGATGGCGAACAATCGCGCTCGGTATTTGGCAATGAAATTGATCGATATCGGCAACAAAGCAGGTTGGGCGAGTTGGGTTTGGGCTTTTCCAATGGCTTAGTTAACGGCTGGAGCACGCGCTATTTCACTGGCCTGCGCTATGAACAGCAGCGGTTTGCCGCGCTGGCAAGCTCCACACTGGCCGTGCCTGCAGATCGGAGCCTAGTCTATCCCTATGTGCGCATTGAAGGCATACAGGATGATTTTGCCACTACGTTTAACCAAGACCAGATTGGTCGCACCGAAGATCAATCGTTTGGCATCAACTATGCGCTGGAATTTGGCTTAAGTTCGTCATTTTTAGGTGCGGATCGGAATCAAGCTCTGCTGAAGGCGAAAATTGACGATGGCCTGCGTATACGCGAAAAAGAGCTGTTGTTTCTAAGTGCTTACGGCGAAGGCCGCTTTATTGGTGCTGGCGAAAATCAGTTAGTCGG
>JAYTAO010000584.1:0-6330 GCA_043737435.1 Rhodanobacteraceae bacterium
AAAACGCGTCGCCTGGGCATCGAGCGGATGCGCCAGAATCGCTCGAATGCTCGCGTATTCAGCAATTAGAAAAGTCCGCCGGATCGCATCAATTAGCAGTCCAACGCCAATGCCCTAACCTTGACAAGTTAGCGAAACCGCCAAACGCGTTAACAGTACAACGGGAATTGGGTATTGCCCGATACCTTTGCCTATACTCAAATATGAAAAAGGCCCGGAATCCGGGCCTTAATTTTCGTCACATATCCTAGCAAAGCCTTACCAGCCCGGGGCACCTGGAGGCGGTGGTGGCGCAGTCATTGGATTTGCTGTAGCAACCACAGGTTGAAACACGTCTAAGTACGCGCGATAAGAAGCCACAGCGACCACGGGATAAAGCACAGTTGCGAACAGGATCGGCCCGAGGATTGGAATAATCATAAACAAAGCGCCGCCAATAACAACCGCGATACCGCAAGCGATGAAGACCAGCATCGCACCAATATTTTTCATAGACGCCGCCAAAGATTCTTTAAGTGCATCTAATGTAGCGACGTTGTCAAACATAGTTCGAGAAACGGCAAAGAACATCATCGCAAACAACGCCAAGCCCAGTGGAATCGCAATCAATACCACCAAGCCTAGACTGCCCATCATGCCAGCCAGCGCTGCTGGGTTCATCTGACCGTTGTTCGAAGAGGCGATAGCTGCCATGACTGCGCCGCCGCCCAGTAAAAACGCCAAAATGACCAGAACTATCATGAAAACGATGGGTAGCACACAAAGCACAATTAATGGGCCAGCTCGCGTCTGCAGCCCAGAAAATAAATCGCCCACTTCTGGCATTTGCCCTGCATCCAACTTTCGCACGGCGTTCTGCACACCCGCTTGCAGAGCCGGGTTTAGTAAACCGGCGATGAAATTAACAACCGGAATACCCCATGCCAGTCCCATGACTAAAAATACTGCGGGCGCTTTAAATACTGTTTCAAAGCCACTTTTCCACCACTCAAAACCGCGACTTGCATCCACTGATCTCACTAGACATTCTCCTTCGTTGGTCGATTAAATAGGATTTTTTTGTTTCGTTTTGCCCAGGCAAAACTTCAGGCTGCGCCAGAGGTTACTCTGCATAGCAGCTCAGTAGAAAGGTGTTCCCCAAAATTTGTATTATTTTTGCGGCGGCCGCGAACAAATCTGCTTTGATCGTTCGCGCACGTAAAACAAGTGAAAGTAGCAAGTGTTCACATTGTGTGTTCAGCAAATACTCGCTACGTTCGCAGTCTTTACTGTGATCAAAGGCTTTTATCATGCGCCTCAGCCAATTTCACCTCAATACTTATAAAGAAAGCCCAAGCGATGCCGAGGTGATGAGCCAAAAGCTGATGCTGCGCACCGGTATGATTCGCAAACTTTCTGGCGGAATCTATACTTGGGCACCGTTGGGTTTGCGCGTGTTGCGCAAAGTCGAGGGCATCGTGCGTGAGGAGATGGACCGTGCCGGCGCGCTGGAAATCTTAATGCCAGCAGTGGCGCCCAAAGAGCTTTGGGAAGAAACCGGACGTTGGGATCAGTTCGGCGCGCAGCTATTAAAAATGACGGATCGCGCAGGCCGTGAGTTTTGCTTTGGCCCCACGCACGAAGAAGTGGTGACCGATTTCGCGCGCAATGAATTAAAAAGCTATAAACAACTGCCGAAAAACTTTTACCAAATTCAGATGAAGTTTCGCGATGAAATCCGCCCCCGTTTTGGCGTGATGCGGGGCCGCGAGTTTTTGATGAAGGATGCCTATTCCTTCCATTTGGATGAAGCGGGTTTGGTGCGCGAGTATCAAAATATGTTCGATACTTATAGCCGCATTTTCACGCGCTTGGGGCTGAAATTTCGCGCGGTGCAGGCCGATACCGGCGCCATAGGCGGCAGTGGCAGCCATGAGTTTCACGTCATGGCAAGCTCGGGCGAGGACGCACTCGCCTATTGCGAAAACTCAGATTTCGCCGCCAATGTCGAAATGGCGGAAGCGGTCTGCAACGATACGCGCGCGCTGGCGACGCAGCCGATGGCGAAAGTCAGCACCCCGAAACAAACCACCTGTAGCGATGTGGCGGCGCTGTTGGGTATGGATATCAAACGCACGGTAAAAGCGGTGGCGGTGGTGCGCACCGACAATCAATTTGTTTTGGTGCTGGTACGCGGCGATCACAATGTCAACGATATTAAATTGAGCAAGCTTGCGCTCATGGCGGGTTTCCGCTTGGCAACAGAGGCGGAAATCCGCGAAACCATGGGCTGCGTGCCAGGCTTTATCGGGCCGGTGCAAAGCAAGTTGCCGATTAGGGTGATCAGTGACCGCACAGTCGCTGCGATGAGCGATTTTGTCTGTGGTGCCAACGAAGCAAAATTCCATTTACAAGGGGTGAATTTTAGCCGCGATTTGCCCGAGCCCGACATGGTTGCCGACGTGCGCAATGTAATTGAGGGTGATTTGTCGCCGGATGGCAAAGGTGTGTTGAGCATCGCGCGCGGCATTGAGGTAGGGCACGTGTTTCAGCTTGGGCAAAAATATGCGCAAGCGATGCATGCGACGGTGTTAGATGATCAGCAAAAAGCGGCGGTGATGTTTATGGGCTGTTACGGTATTGGCGTGTCGCGCATCGTCGGCGCGGCTATTGAGCAAAACTTTGATGAGCGCGGCATGATTTGGCCGGCCGCGATCGCGCCGTTTTATATCTCTGTGCTGCCGATGAACGCCCACACCTCAGAAGCGGTGAAAGCGGCAGCGGAGGCGCTGTATCAAGAGCTAAGCGCGGCTGGTTTTGATGTGCTGCTGGATGATCGCAATGCGCGCGCTGGCGTTATGTTTGCTGACCAGGAATTGGTAGGCATACCGCATCGCGTGGTGGTCGGTGAAAAAGGTTTGGATGCAGGCACCGTTGAATACAAAGGCCGGCGCGACACCGAGTCGAAAAATATTCCGCGCACGGAATTCGTGGCATGGCTACAGGCATTGCGCGCATCATGAGCGTAGTGGCCGGCGTGCAGCAAGCCGATATTCAACAGGAAATCATCGATGATTTTTCAATTTTTTCCGACTGGTCCGAGCGCTATCAATATTTGATCGACTTAGCGAAAGCCTTGCCAGCGTTTCCGGAAAATTTGAAGACTGAGGCGAATTTGCTTAAAGGTTGCCAAAGCCAGGTTTTTGTCCACTTTGACGCGGGACTTGAGCGTTTGGACATTCAAGCGATCAGCGATTCCAGCATCGTGTCCGGATTGATTTCCTTGGTGCTTCGGGTCTACAGCGGCCGCAGCCCAGCGGAAATTCTGGCGACCCAGCCGAGCTTTATTGATGGCATCGGCTTAAGCAAAAATTTGTCGATTACCCGCAAAAATGGCTTGGCAGCATTGATCGCTAGAATTAAGGCTGAGGCGGCGTTGCGATTGACTTAATGCTGATTTTTTCTGGAATTACGCCTACTTGACCCGGTTTACGTAGCACCGCCAACGCCACTAAGCCGCCCACTAGGCCCCAAAACGCGCTACCGATGCCGTACAGCGTCAGCCCCGATGCGGTTATCAAAAAGGCGATAAGAGCGGCTTCGCGCGCACCCTCATCGCGCACCGCGAGTGCAAGGCTATTGCCGATGGTGCCGAGCAGCGCTAAGCCCGCAAGTGCTGCGATCAAAGGCGCTGGAAATGCGGCGAATAACGCGCCGATCACGGCACCAAATAGGCCGGTTAATAGATAAATGAAGCCGGCTGACACGCCGGCGATGTAGCGGCGTTTAGGATCCGGGTGCGCTTCTGGACTCATTGCAATAGCGGCAGTGATCGCCGCTAAATTTAGCGCATAGGCGCCGAAGGGGGCCAAAATTAGTGTTAACGCGCCGGTGCTGGCGATGATCGGCGAAATCGGTGCGGGCGAATCGCTGCTGTCATACCCCGCAGTTCTAATCGCCGCCACGCCGGGCGCGTTTTGCGAGGTCATGGTCACGATGAACAGTGGTAACGCTAGGCTAATCAAACTTGCCCAGGTAAAAGTGGGCGTGGTCCACACCGGCACTGCCCAAACTGACTGCGTCAATGCGACGTGGAACGATGCAAATTGCAAAATGCCCGCATAAAAGGCGTAAACCGCGCCACAGCCCAGCACGCCCAGCACGCTGTAGCGCGCCCAGTAGCGTCGACCAAGCAGATGTGCGCTGAGCATCACCAGCACCATCCCAGGCGCGGTTTTGATTGCGGCGAATGCGCCGATGCCAAAGCGCAGCAATAGCCCGGCTAGCATCGCGCTTGCCAGCGCCATAGGGATACGCTGCATGAGCCGCTCGAACGCGCCGCTCAACCCGGCAACGGTGATCAAAGCCGCGCACAGCAAAAATGCGCCGGTGGCTTCTGACAAATTTATTCCTTGAGTCGCCGCGATCAGCGCCGCACCTGGGGTAGACCAAGCCGTAACGATCGGCTTTTTATAATACAGCGACAGCGCGATACACGAGCTGCCCATGCCTAATCCCAATGCCCAGACCCAAGAATTAATCTCCGATTGGTTCGCGCCTAGGGCGTGCGCTGCTTGAAACACAATCGCGATGGTGCTGGTAAAACCCACCAAAACCACGACAAAGCCAGCAATTACGGCCGAGACGCTGACGTCGTCAAGTAATTGCTTGAAGTATTTGCCTAGTATCAACTGGCATCCAATTTCAGCAGTTCACGCACGGCGGCCGCAGTAATTTTTCGCCCGCGACTCAGGCTGTGGCTGTTTAAGCGCTTCAACCACTGCGACAGCTTTGCCAAATCGCGGGTGACGTGGGTTTCCAAATAGTTCAGCACGCCTTCTTCTAGTGCCACGCCCATTCCCGCCGCTTGTTTGCGCAGCATGGCGTGGCGAATTTCGGGGTCGATCAGCGCGGGTAGACGAACCAACGTCGCTTGCATTAGCCGCGAGCGCAAATCCGGCAATAAAATGGGCAAATTAGCCGGTGCCTCACGTGCCGCCGCGAACCAAGACACACCTGCGTCTACGGCGCGGTTGAAGTCGTGAAATAGCCATTCTTCTGCGGCCGAGTTGCCTGCAGCCGCGTCCAGATTATCTACAAAAAGCGCACCGCCTATATTGCCGGAAGCGACTGGGCGCAAGTCTTGCGCTTGCTCGCTGATATGGCTAAAGGCGCATTCTGCGGCTAAGGCGCGCAGTAAATAACTTTTGCCGGAATTTGCTGGCCCGACCAAGATGAGCGCTTGATGCGTTGGGCTGTGCAGCACGCTCTTTAACAGCTCAGGCAGCGCTGAGTCAGCAAAAAAAAATGCGCTTAAATCAAACTCCGGCGACCAACGCAGATTCAGAGGTAATTGCGTCATAACCAACTACTCAAGCGCTGCACGGCATTAATGCTCAGCGCCGGTAACTGCCAATTGACCTGTCATTGCTGCATTTTCGGGCGCCGGCCTAGGCACAGTCGAAGCTTCGCTGGAACCCACGTAGAGCTCGCTAGATTTATAGCGTGCGTGCAGATAACGCAATAGCACCATCACGATTGCAGCGGTTGGCAATGCGAGCAGAATGCCCAAAAAGCCGAAGAGTTGACCACCCGCAAGAATTGCAAAAATAACGGCTACCGGATGCATGCCAATTTTATCGCCGACCAGCCATGGCGTCAGCACCATGCCTTCAAGGCTTTGGCCGACCATAAACACCATCAATACCGCGAGCGGATGCTGCCAATCGTGAAACTGCATGTAAGCGGCAAGCAAGCCGCCGGCGACCCCGACGATGCCGCCCAAATACGGGATGAAGCTGACCAAACCTGCGCCCATGCCGATCAATAGCGCTAAATCAAGCCCGACGAACATCAAGCCGGTGGTGTAAATCGTGCCGAGGGCGGCCATTACCGAAATTTGACCGCGCAAAAATGCGCCGAGCACTTCATCACTTTGACGCGCTAGTTCTGAAATCGCCGGTTCCAAATGCCGTGGCAGCAGTTGGCGAATGCGTGCGACCATGCTGTCCCAATCGCGCAAGAAGTAAAACAGCAGCACCGGGATCAGCGTTAAATTCACCACCCAACCCAACAGCGCCAAGCCACTTTTGCCAACCGTCGCAAGCACCGTGGTAGCGATTCCGCCTGCACTTTGCCAGTGCGCTCGCAGCAGCCCCACAATTTTGTCCACATCCAATAAATCGGTGCTGATGCCGAAGCGCTTGTTCAGCCAGGGCAGCAAGCGAAAACGCACGGTTTCTAAATAGCTCGGCAGCTTGTCGATCAGCTTACTGACCTGCGCTTCGATCATCGGAATCAGTACCAGCAAAATTGCCGTCACGGTCAAAAGCATCGCCAAAAATACTAAGG
>JAYTAO010000585.1:0-6307 GCA_043737435.1 Rhodanobacteraceae bacterium
AGCAACATATTGGCCTTGATCGCACTGACTTGCGGATCCGCCGCAACTTTGCTCAGCATTTCCGCGTTAGCAGTAACCAGCAAGGAATTCACCAGCCAAAAACGCTCGGCAGATTCGATTCCATACTTCATTGCAAAACCGCGTAAGCCTTGATCCTGCGCGTATAGCGTTTCAAACACCTGTTTGAGTCGTGCTTCACCGACCAACCCTGCGCGTTGAAAGTTTGTGTCGCTGGCATTTTTCAGCACGACCAAAAACGTCGCGGGTGCTGATTGATCTGAACCGAATTGCGCTAAAACTTCGGGATCAATCGGGGCAGTCGCTGCATTCACAGCGAGTAAGGCAGCGGTCAGGGTCAGCATGAGTATTATTTTTCCTCAGAATTATCGGGTTCGGATTCCGGCTCAGTCGCGGGCGCAGCAGGCGTTGAAAACGAGGTTGGCGGTGCAGATTGCGCGGGCGTTTCCACCGCATGCGAACACTGCTTTATGAAAAACAGCGGCGCGATTAAAACCGGAATCAGCAATAGCCAAAGCTTTGAGTTACTTGAACTAGCGCCCACGGGGCCATGCTCTAAAGTATGTTGCGCGGCATGGGTTGCGACCATTTCCGGCAGCACGGCAGTACTGGCGAAATCGGCAAAATTGCCCAGATAACCTTTGGCCACATCCGGCACGACCGAGCCAGTCGGCAAGCGGCCATCCGGTGAAAGTTTATCGATGACGCTAGGTATCAGTTGCCCTAAGGCGGTCGCGACGATGCTGGGTGCCAAATCCAATCTAGATGCCATTTGCGCCAACACTTGCGGGCCTAGCACCATCTCTAGCTGCGCCGTGCTCAGGCTTTTGTTCTCACCATTGCCGAACCATGAGGTGACCGCGTCACCCAAACCTCTGGCGCGGAAACGATCAATAAAGCCGGAAAAGCCGCCGCGTTTGTTGTCAAACATCAAACTAAGCAGCATACCTAGCAATGCGTTAGCCCCCGAAAGCGAGGCGCTGCCATCAGTTTTGCCACCCAAATTCAGACGCTTTGCAAGTTCATTTAGCAGTACATCAAACATGCCACTTTCCTAACATAATCAACATTCCTAATATTTGGACACTCAATTGTCTGGTATTGCTAAACGCATTTTCCAATGCATTTCTGCGCAATCACGCATTAGCGGAGAATTCTGATCGTGAGACTACTAACATGAATGCCCCCTGGCAATATAAGCGGTTTTGGCCTACTGCGCGATAATAGCGCCTTGACCGAGCAAGTACAGCGCGTTTATGCTCCCGCTCCTTTGTTGTACGCATGTCAAGGATCGGACAATGTACGCAGTATTCCAGACCGGTGGTAAACAGTATCGAGCCAAGCAAGGCGACGTGCTGAAAATTGAAAAACTCGAACTTGATGCAGGTTCTGATGTAGCGTTTGATCATGTGATGATGCTGGGCGAAGGCGATGACGTCAAAGTCGGCACGCCTACCTTGGCAGGTGCCGTGGTTAGCGGCAAGGTCTTGAGTCAAGGCCGCGCCGACAAAGTGCACATCGTAAAATTCCGTCGCCGCAAGCATTTCCGCAAGCAGCAGGGCCATCGCCAGTATTACACCGAAGTTGAAATCACCGCGATCAGCGCGTAGTTTGTTTTGTCTTGGCAAAACGAATCAATAGAAACTTCCCTTTTAAAAAGCAGGAGCTAAGTCATGGCACATAAAAAGGCAGGCGGATCAACCCGCAATGGTCGCGATTCCAACCCAAAATACCTCGGCGTAAAAATGTATGGCGGCCAAGTAATTGAACCCGGTAACATTATCGTGCGTCAACGCGGCACCAAGTTTCACCCAGGCACGGGCGTAGGTTTAGGCCGCGACCATACCTTGTTCGCATTGACCGCTGGCGTCGTCAAGTTTCATAAGGGTGGCCCGGTCATGCGTAGTTATGTCAGCGTGGTTGCTGCGTAATTCGCAGCCAACTAAATACGCAGCAATTCAAACCCCGCGAAATGCGGGGTTTTTGTTTTTTGTCGCTGCGCGAGGAAGCTTCCCGCTGAGACAATCTCAGGCAATGATTTGGGCGTAATGAAGTTCCAATTTTATTGGCCAGATGGCCCCTCAAAGAAAGCCTCCACGTGCGCAATTTGATCGGTGCGTGGCATCGCGGGCAGGCTTTGTAGAAAAGTCTTGCCGTAGGCTTTGGTGTACAGCCGAGGATCGCACAGCATCAACAGGCCGCGATCGGTGACGGTGCGAATTAAGCGTCCCACGCCTTGTTTCAATGCCAGCACCGCCTGCGGCAATTGATAATGGGCAAAAGGATTGCCGCCGCGCGCTCGGATGTCTTCGAGCTTCGCCTCTAGCACTGGATCGCCAATTTGGCGAAACGGTAGTTTGTCGATAATTACCACGCTTAGCGCCTCGCCTGGCACATCCACGCCTTCCCAAAAGCTCGCCGCGCCCAGCAATACGCCGTTACCTGATTTTTGAAAACCTGCGAGCAGCTGGCCGCGCGGCGCGCTGCCTTGGACAAATAATGGAAAGCTGATGCGCGAGCTTAAAAATTCCGCTGCTTCTTTGAGCGCGCGGTGGCTGGTAAAAAGCATAAATGCGCGGCCTTGACTGGCATGTAGCACCGGCAGCGCCGCCATCAATACCGCGGATGTATAACCTTCTTGCGTGGGCTCAACGTCTAACCTTGGCACATACAGCAACGCTTGCTTGGCATAGTCAAACGGACTGTCCAAACGCAGCGTTTCGGCATCAAAAGCGCCGGTTTCATGTTGAAAATGCCGAAAATCGGTGCCCACGGCTAAGGTTGCTGAGGTATAAATCCAAGCCGCGCCAGTCTTGGCGCGGAATTCGCCGAGCGGGCCTGCCACATCCAGCGGTGTGGCGTTGAGCGCAAAACCGGTGGCGAACAGCTCGTACCAACGTACTTCCTCAGGCGCTTCAACAACGATCGTTTGCAGCCTTTGCAATAATTCTTCTGCGCGTGCAGCGCAGCTTTTTAAGCCATCGCTACGTTCGCTTTGAGTCGCCAACACGGCCGCCAAGTCACTCAAGGCATCGCTCATGATTGCCAGTGCCGCAGCTACCGCAGGTTCGGCCAACACCGGCATCAGCGGCGCTTTTGCTGCATATGGATTCAAACTCAAACGAAAATCTTTGAGCGTGCGTTCTAACAGCTGCGCTGGATCGCGCACGCTGGCCATAGCACCGGTCGCGACGACTGCTTCGGTCATAGCATCGCGGCTGAGTTCCAAAATCTGGCGGTAGCCGATCGTGGTTGAGAAAAAGCTAGTTGCGGAATCCGCGATCTGGTGCGCTTCATCCAAGACATAGACCTGCGCACCCGGCAGCACTTCGCCAAAGCCTTCGCGTCGCACCGCCATGTCCGAGAACAGCAAGTGGTGATTTACCACCACTAAATCCGCCGCCTGCGCGCGTCGGCGCGCTTTGACGACATAACAATCTTCCCAAAACGCACATTCCACGCCTAAACAATTTTCCGCGTTTGAGGTAACCAAGGGCCAAATCGCGGCGTCCTCGGCTAAGCCAGGTATTTCTGCGCGATCACCTGATTTCGACTTCGGCGTCCATTCGCGTACGCGCTTGAGTTCGCTCAACATCTCGCGCTGCGTCACGCCGTCTTTGATCGTACGCTCCAGCCGATGCAGGCAAACGTAATTGGCACGGCCTTTCAGCAGCGCTAACTTGATGTCATGCAAACCCAAGGTGCGCCGCACTTGCGGCAAATCACGGTGAAAAAGCTGATCCTGCAGCGCTTTAGTGCCGGTCGAGATAATGGTTTTTTTGCCCGAAACCAACGCTGGCACCAGATAGGCGTAGGTTTTACCGGTGCCGGTGCCAGCCTCAGCGATCAGCTGGCCGCGCGTTTCGATACAGTGCTCAATCGCCTGCGCCAACTCTTGCTGCGCCACGCGCGGGCGAAAACCGTCGATGCTTTGCGCAAACGGGCCTTTGTCGCCAAGTAAGGCGAACGCGCGCGCGTTCATCGGTACACCTCGCGGCGATTGCCAATTTTCACGACGAGAATTCGTAAAATGCCGTCCTCTATGCCGCTAATAATTCGATAGTCGACCACGCGGTATTTCCAAAACGCGCCTAACTTGGAGCCTTTTAGCGCATCGCCTAAGCTGCGTGGGTCATCCAATACCGCTACGCGCTCCCGCAGAAATGCGGTAATTCGTCTGGCTATCTGCTTGTCTAGTTTTGCTAAGTCTTGCTTGGCAGCATGATCGAATTCAATCCGCCAAGCCAAGGCTGCTCTCCACTTCTTCTAAGGTATAGCTTTTGCTGCGGCCAGCGCGAATTTCAATCAAGCGCTGTTCGGCTAGATACAAATCTTCCAAATCGTCCAAGTGTTCAAGAATGGCTTCGCGAACGTAAAACGTTTTGGTGCGCCCTGTAGCTTGTGCCAGTGCCTCTAGTCGGCTTTCCACATCAGAAGGTAGTCTAATTGCAAGCATGATGGATCCAAATCTAGTGTGATATACGAGTATAGCTAACTCCTTGCCGCCGAAGGCCCCTAACTGGGGCCAGGCACTACCTGAGCAATCCAGATAAGCTTTGCAAGCGCTCTGGCGTTCCGACATCAGTCCAAAACCCATCAAAACGTTCGCCACTGACATTACCGAACGCCATCGCCTCGCGTAGCAACGGCGCCAGCTTAAATGCACCGTTGGGCGTTCCGGAAAGCAGTTTCGGGCTGTACAAGCCAATGCCGGAAAACGTTAACTTAGCCGGGCCACAGGTATAGAGCTTAGCTGCACTCAGCACGAAATCGCCGTCTGGGTGGTGACTTGGATTGGGCACCAGTACCAAATGCGCCAACGCGCCATGGAGCAAAGTCGGCAAATTCAACAAGCGACTAAAATTAAAGTCAACGAAAATGTCGCTATTGACCGCGATAAACGGCGAATTCCCGAGTAACGGCAGCGCATGCCGCATGCCGCCACCGGTTTCCAAGGGCACCGAGCCTTCCTCGCTGTAGGCGATGCGCACGCCAAATTGCGCGCCATCACCGAGTGCGGCTTTTATCGAATCGCCCAGATACGATAAGTTAATAACCAGATCCCGCACGTCCGCACGCGCCAGGGCTTCGATGTGGTGCACGATCAGCGGCTTGCCTTGCACCTGCAGCAGGGCTTTCGGCGTGGTCAATGTCAGCGGACGCATACGCTCGCCGACGCCGGCGGCAAAAATTAGCGCCTTCATGATTGGCACTTAGGAATAGACAAATCGATGCCATCGGTAAGCGGTCTTAGCCATCTTGCAAACGCTTGCAGCTCCGGATATTGCTCGCAAACGCTTAAGGTGTAGTGCAATACCAAGGTTAAGTCCGTTAAATAGCCAGGCTTTCCGTCCCGGTAATTGAGCCGAGCAAATATACCCAACACTTTAAGGTGGCGTTGCACGCCCATCCAATCAAACCAGCGTCTAAATAATTCACTTTCCGCCTGATGCAAACCAGCGTGCGCGCTCAATGTCCGATAGTGCTCCAGCCAACGCCCGACATCAGCCTCGGGCCAGCGGATGTAGCAATCGCGCAGCAAGGAGACCAAATCATAGGTAAGCGGGCCGCGTACCGCGTCTTGAAAATCAAGCACCGCTAAGCGCTGCGCGGCGACGTTAGCAGAATTAGCAAGCATCAAATTACGCGAATGAAAGTCGCGGTGCACAAACACCTTGGGCTGAGTCAGCGCTAAATTACGCAGTTGCATCATGGTCGCTTCAATGATGTCAAAGTCTTCACAGCTGGGCGTTATTCCCAAGTGCCGTTTTAAAAACCATTCGGGAAATAGCTCCATTTCGGCGTCTAGGCGCGGCGCATCGTAGTTCGGCAACCCGGCAAGCTCAGTATGCAGCTGCATTTGCAAAATCGCTGCCATCGCAGCTTGATAATGCGGCTCAACGCTGGCCTCGTTCAATTCTGGCAGCAGCGTGCGCGTCCCTAAATCCGGTAGTAGCAAAAAACCCTGCTCCAAATCTTTTGCCAGCACGGTCGGCACCAGCAGCCCGGCGGCATTTAAACGCGCGCTGATATCGATAAACGCTGCGCAGTTTTCTAGCGCTGGCGGCGCATCCATGATCACGTGCGTGGCGCCGTCTTCGTCGGTCGCGCGCCAGTAACTGCGAAAGCTCGCGTCGCTGCTGGCGGGCGCTAGCCTAACGCAGCGTGATAGCGCGGCTTGTGCAAATGCAAGGCGGGCGGCGGCTCGATCAGACATAGCAAAATCAACTGGCAGAAAGTAAGAAGGTTAACGAAATTAATGCGCAATTGCGACTGCGCGCATAATCGG
>JAYTAO010000586.1:0-2521 GCA_043737435.1 Rhodanobacteraceae bacterium
ACACACTCATGTGCCCCGTAATTTTAACCCGGAGCACCGCATGGCATTTCTTGACCTCGAACAACTCAAAGCCGATTGGCGTGACAATCCACGTTGGAAAGGCGTTACCCGCCCTTACTCCGCTGAAGATGTGGTGCGTTTACGCGGCACGGTGCCTGTTGAGCACAGTCTAGCCAAGCGCGGTGCTGAGAAGTTATGGGAAAAAATTACCACTAAGCCATTCGTCAACGCCCTGGGCGCACTGACCGGCAATATGGCGATGCAGCAGGTCAAAGCGGGCCTAGAAGCGATCTATTTGTCCGGTTGGCAAGTCGCGGCTGATGCCAACACTTCAGGTTCGATGTATCCAGATCAATCGCTCTATCCCGTCGATTCGGTGCCCAACGTCGTTAAGCGCATTAACAATGCCCTGTTGCGCGCGGATCAAATTGAACAGGCTGAAGGCGGTGCGCAACGCGATTGGCTGGTGCCGATTGTGGCGGACGCCGAAGCCGGATTTGGCGGCGTACTCAACGCGTTTGAGCTAATGAAGCACATGATCGAAGCAGGCGCTGCTGGCGTGCATTGGGAAGATCAATTAGCCAGCGCGAAAAAATGCGGCCATATGGGCGGCAAAGTGCTCGTCAGCACCACGGAAGCGGTGCAAAAACTAATTGCTGCGCGCTTGGCAGCTGACTGCTTGGGCGTACCTACCGTGATTGTGGCGCGCACCGATGCGCTCGCGGCGGATTTATTGACCAACGATATCGACCCGAATGACGCGCCCTTTCTAACCGGCAAACGCACGCCTGAAGGTTTTTACTACACGCAAATGGGTGCCGAACAGGCGATTAGCCGCGGTTTGGCTTATGCGCCGTATGCCGATTTAATTTGGTGCGAAACCGGACAGCCTGATTTGGTATTCGCCAAGCAGTTTGCCGACGCTATCCACGAGAAATTCCCAGGCAAAATGTTGGCTTATAACTGCAGCCCGAGCTTTAACTGGAAAAAGTATTTGGACGACGCCACGATTGCGAGCTTCCAAATCGAGTTGGCAAAAATGGGCTACAAATTCCAGTTCATCACTTTAGCTGGCTTCCACGCGCTGAATTTCTCGATGTTCCAGCTGGCAAAAGGCTACAAAGAACGCCAAATGTCGGCCTATGTCGAGCTGCAAACGGCCGAGTTCGCCGCTGAAAAAGATGGTTACACCGCCACCAAGCACCAGCGCGAAGTCGGCACCGGTTATTTCGATCAGGTAACGCAAGTGATCGCTGGCGCAAATAGCTCAATTACGGCGCTAAAGGGTTCAACCGAAGAAGAGCAGTTTGAGCATTAAGATTTAAGTTGCTGTTGATTTAGACAAAAACCCGCTCTGTGAATTGACCCCCGAAAAATTGGACACCCATCCAATCTTCGGGGGTTTTTCATGAGGCGGGTTTTTCGCGAGCGTTGTCATTTGCATCCGCATTTTCCGCAATTGCGCTTAGTCTTTTTATTACTAACCTTACGCGACTTTGCTTCACTACCCACAAAGTTAGGGGCAGTATTTTGGTGTGCTAACGAACATCCTAGGGCTGTAGGCAAAGATTAGTATGCTTTTGCAAAAATGATTTTGCATCCAAGGGAGAACGGGGCTACGCAGCATCTCGCGAATTCCACGGAATTTACCTCGTACTTAAATTAGGAGTTGAGCCACATGAAAATTAATAGCCTTCGCAGTGTATTGGCACTGTCAATACTAGTTGCTACGCAAACTTGGGCCGCCGATCACCGGGATGGACCCTTAGCGACAAACGATCCAGCAGCGGATCTCAATGATATTTACACCTTTGTCAATCCAAGGAATCCAGCTGAAACGATTTTTGTTGCAACCGTATTTCCAGTGGCGAACTCGGCTTCAAGTTTTTCTAGCGCCGTTGACTATCGTTTTTTTATTGATAACGGCGGCACCGAACGGGTAATCACCTGCAAATTTCCGGGTTCCACCCGCTTTGAATGCAGTGGTTTTCCGGGCATGACGGCAGCAGGAAGTGTAGGCCGTACTGTAAACGGCACCGGCGGTTTTCGCGTCTATACGGGTTTGCGAGATGATCCGTTTTTCTTTGATTTGAACGCGTTCAACGCCACGCGCGCCGCACTTGCGCCGCGATTTACCAATCCAGGTACAAACTTCTTTCGGGATCTAAATACCCTCACGATCGCACTGGGTATTCCCAATGCGGCGCTTAGCGATGCTGGCACTCGTAATGTTCTAAAGGTCTATAGTTCTACGACACGAACGGGTGGCGCGGGAATCGGTCCTGGCATTTCCGGCAGTTGGTATGACGCCGCCAATCCTGGGCATGGCCTTAACGTAGAAGTTATTCCGACCACGAACGGCCCGGATCGCCTCAATGTTGCTTGGCACACCCACGACAACGCCGGCCGTCAGTTTTGGCTAGTGGGCGTTGGTACCATTAACGGTGCAGTTGCTACCGTACCATTGCTTTACACCACGGGCGGCACTTTTCCACCGCCTGGTAATTCGGCGGGGACACGG
>JAYTAO010000587.1:0-2519 GCA_043737435.1 Rhodanobacteraceae bacterium
GCTTTCGTGTCAGTTCGGATTAAACCTTGTACAGGAGCATTATTTTTATCAGCAGCTAGAAATTCAACAACTTTCAATGCAGAACCAGCGGCGCGAACATTAATTTTACCGATAGTGACAACGCCAGCCGGCAATGCTACACCTTCGTCATTGTAAATCAGACCAATCACTTCACCCTTGCTAATTCTGCATTCACCGAGGTGACTTTTCGGAATCGATGCGACGCAAGCTGACAGATCTACTTGGCTGTCTTCAACTGCGCCAACGTTTATGCGAAATTGCATCATCGTAGCTGTGCCGTCACTCACCAAGTCTATCGAGGTGGCTGAGCCGCCTTTCGAAGTGGCTGCCGTAAGCACGATGTCGTTTGCCGCAAACGTGTATTGGGCAAATAAGAATGAAGCAATGATCAGGGAAAGCTTTTTCATTTTATATTCCTTAGTTAGCGCAAGTTGGGTTGGCAATGATTTGGGCATTTACACAGCCGCGGTCAAAAATATTAACGGTCCCATCTTCGGTGCAGTCCGGTTGCCCCGCTGCCAAATTAGAGCCAGGACTTCCAGCTTGGGCGAGAAGGTCTTGATTCACTGTGCCACGATCAAAAATATTGATGGCTTTGTCACCGTTAGCATCACCGCGGCAAAGACGTCCAGGCGCAGTAGTGCGGCGGCTGTCATATTCGTCAAAAAAGGCAGTACCGGTCGATGCCGCACTTAGACCCAAGCGGACGTCTTTCAACACGCCTGCAGCATTGTTGGTGGTTGTTGTTTGTGTTGTTGGTGTTGCCGCGCTGGCACCTTGAACTTTGATGGAAAATGGTGCAGCAGCACCTTGAGCCCATTCCAGTTCTACGGAATAATATTTACCTGCAGCCACAGGAATCGCTGGAATCGCCGCAGCAGACCCGGTGACTGTAGTTTGAATATTGCCGCCGGTTAACGCTAAGCGGATCAAGTTAGCGCCTGCGCCGTCACGGGCCAAGTAGAAAAATCCAGCTGCACCTGTATCAACCAAGGTGCTACCGGTGAAAATGTAAAAACGTGCTTTGTAGCTGGTCGCGTTCGTTGGGGTATTGTCTTGAACGTATTTCGCGGTTGCTGCACCAACAACTCGAAGGCCGCAGAGTGCCGAGTAACGTGAGAATGCTGGCGGTGCACCCGCATCAGCAGCGACAACGCCAACCGAATCAACCGCGCTCCAGGCGCTGATCGAGCATGCGTTGGCACCGGTGAAAGCCATAGCGCTGAAGATTGCTGCGCCGAGTAATGTTTTTAAACGAATCATGGTGATACCTCTTTTGGGAATATGAAAAGTTTGATCCGATGCCGTTTGTGATTCGCGTTTGGCTTTCGCTTTTGGCGTTCGTTTGGGGCTCATTCGGCGCGCAGAAAACCACGACGCAAAAAGATTTCGGGAAAAGTAACACAGTGTATACAACAACTCCAAGCCCTAACATTCAAAAAAAGCGCAAAAAAGCGCGTAAATACTTGAATTATTAAGGTTTTATAGCTGCTGCACCGACTACGCCGGGTTTTTGACCCGGATACATCGGTAGCTTAGACGCAGCTCTTAAAGGTTTTATCTCAGAACGCCTACGAAAGTTTAAGGCAATGAACATTTTCCTACTCGCCATCAACTTGCCGTTGCCGTGCCGAGCGCACCATGGCGTTGAGGGCTTCTACACCCGCAGAAAATGCCATCGCTACATATAAGTATCCGCGCGGGATGTGGATTTCAAAGCCATCCGCCATTAATGCACCCCCGACCAGTATCAGAAATGCCAGCGCGAGCATTTTAACGGTAGGGTGACGCTCAATAAAATCGCCGACGGGATTGCTAGCGAACAGCATGATCGCGACTGCGGCTAAAATGGCTGCAACCATGACCGGTAGCGCATTAGGGCTGCCCGCGGTCATGCCGACTGCGGTAATCACGCTGTCCAGTGAGAACACGATATCAATGACTGCAATTTGAGCGATGGCGCCCCAATAGCTTGCCGCCCCTTTGCCCTCGCTCTGTTCTGACACGCCGCGCAATTCATTGGAGATTTCCATGACCGCTTTTACGACCAAAAACAAGCCGCCTAGGATCAATACCAAATCGCGCACCGAAAAACCTAAGTCGCCCAATTTAAATAAGTCATCCGTCATGCGGGTTAACCAGGAAAGGCTAAACAACAACAGGATGCGGGTGATGCAAGCTAGGGCGATGCCATAGCGGCGGGCGCTGGGGCGGTCACGTTCGGGCAAACGTGAGGTGACGATGGCTAAAAAAACTAAGTTATCTATCCCCAACACGATTTCAAGCGTGGCTAAGGTAAAAAACGGAATAATCCATTCTGCAAACATGCGGTATCGCTCTATATTTTAACTTTGAAAAAACGTCAGACGAAACGTTCCAGCGCCACAGCGCCCCACACGACGATGACGATTAACATGCAGCCTGTCACTGCGGCTGAGCCCATATCTTTTGCGCGCCCGGCCAAGATATGGTGCTCGGGCGTGGTTTTGTCAACGATG
>JAYTAO010000588.1:0-6290 GCA_043737435.1 Rhodanobacteraceae bacterium
AGCGGCTTGCTGCAGCACGATAAAAGCACCCAATTCGGCGCGGATACCGTCCATTAAACGTTTACCAGTGCCGCTGCGCATAGCCGAAATTGCGACGTCACTGTTTTGATTCCGACGCAGTGCGATCAGTTGTGCTAAATCTGTAATTTTTGCCTGCAAAAACGGTCGTAGTGCGGCTAAATGCTGTTGTGCGGCCGGTAATGCATTGTTCGCGGTTAGCGACTTAAAGCGCTGATCCAGCGTGCCCTGCACCGCGAAATAAGGTTGCAAATAGGCGGCGTCGCCAGTCAACAAAAACCCGCGCTCGCCGGTTTCCGCATCCTTTAATGCCGACAGCAAATCGGTACCCTCAGTCAACACGGCTAAGTTTTGACTGCGCAGTTTTGCCGATGCTTCCAACTGCGCGTAGAACCAGAACATCGCGATCGCGCTGAACGCCATGATCAGCAGGGCGCTTATGAAGATGGCGATAATCTTGTTTGCTGTGGCAAACGATTCAACAGGAACGATCATCGCATTGGCAAACAAGTCCACAGGACTGTTGTGCTGTTTCGGTGACACATTTGAAGCTGACTTAAATTCGGCTTGCATAGCGCCACGCCCTCGTGAACTGATTCGGTACGTGGCGATTTTTCGCGCACGTTGATGAGGGATGCGTGCTTTTCTAACAAAGCGCGCCGTGAAATGTTCTTTAGCGTTTTTAAACCCGGCCAAGAAACGTTCTGTCGCGTTTTAAACCATTTTGAACCCTCCCGCAAGGCCATGCCAGTGTATGTGCGCTAACGAACCTAGGTCTTAATTTGTGCGCGTAAACTGCAACGTTCGATAACGCACCGACAATTCTCCCTCAATGAATATTATTTCCACTCCCAGCTATAGATTCTGAGATTCAAATGCATGCGGCAAATACCGGCGAACCTTTAGCGAACGAATCCCTGGCTCAGCCCTTGGCACCTTTGCAATTGGAGAAAATGCATGGGTACTGGCGCGCCACCAACTATCTTTCGGTTGGTCAAATTTATTTGCAAGACAATCCGCTTCTGCATGCGCCGTTGGAGCTTTCCCATATTAAAAAGCGCTTGCTGGGGCATTGGGGAACCACGCCTGGGCTTAATTTGATCTATGTGCACTTAAACCGGCTCATTGTGCAAAATGACTTGAACATGATTTATGTCATCGGCCCAGGACACGGGGGGCCGGGCATCGTCGCGAACAGTTATTTAGAAGGCAGCTACAGCGAACACTATCCGGCCGTGGCCCAAAACGCGCATGGTTTAAGTCGGTTATTTCGCCAGTTCTCGTGGCCTTATGGCATTCCCAGCCACGTCGCACCCGAAGTGCCCGGATCGATTCATGAAGGCGGTGAGCTGGGTTATTGCTTGGCGCACGCTTATGGCGCGGCGTTCGACAACCCAGATTTGATCGTCGCCTGCGTGATCGGCGATGGCGAAGCGGAAACCGCCGCACTTGCGGCAAGCTGGCACTCCAACAAATTCTTAAACCCAGCACGCGACGGCGCGGTGCTGCCGATCTTGCACTTGAATGGTTTTAAGATCGCTAACCCGACCATTTTGGCACGCATACCGCAAGCTGAGTTAGCAGAGTTGATGCGCGGATATGGTTATGCGCCTTACTTTGTCACCGGCGATGAACCCGAGCAGGTGCACCAAGCATTGGCGCACGCTTTGGATCAAGCGCTGCAGCAAATACGCGCAATTCAAAACGCGGCGCGGGTACAGGGGAGTACCGAACGGCCCCGTTGGCCGGTCATTATTTTGCGCACCCCCAAGGGCTGGACTGGCCCCAAGTTCGTGGATGGCAAGCCAGTTGAAGGGACGTGGCGGGCGCATCAAGTACCGATTAGCGAATTTAAAACCGCCGAACAGGTGGCTCAGCTAGAGAGCTGGCTAAAAAGTTACGCGCCGCATGAATTATTCGACGAGGCAGGCAAATTACGCGGCGATCTTGCCGCCCTAGCACCTACCGGGCTGCGCCGAATGGGATGCAATCCGCACGCCAATGGCGGTGCGTTATTGCAGGCATTATCCATGCCAAAATATTATGACTATGCCGTTGCCATCGCTAGCCCAGGCAGCGTGCGCGCAGAGGCAACACGGGTATTGGGTGGTTTCATACGCGATGTTATGCAGCGTAATTTGAGCCAAAAAAACTTTCGCGTTTTTGGGCCCGATGAAACGGCATCGAACCGCTTGGATGCGGTTTATGAGGTGTCTGAAAAAGTCTGGATGGCGGAAGTTTTGCCGGTAGATGAACATTTAAGTTTTGATGGCCGCGTGATGGAAGTGCTGAGCGAACATCTATGCCAAGGCTGGCTGGAGGGTTATTTGCTGACGGGTCGGCACGGCTTATTTTCTTGTTATGAAGCGTTTATTCACATCATTGATTCGATGCTTAATCAGCACGCTAAGTGGCTTAAGGTATGTAACCAAATTCCCTGGCGTAAGCCCATTGCGTCGCTGAACTATTTGCTGACTTCGCACGTCTGGCGGCAAGACCACAATGGCTTTTCGCACCAGGATCCTGGCTTCATGGATTTGGTAGCAAATAAAAAATCCGATGTGGTGCGCATTTACCTGCCGCCTGACGCAAATTGCCTGCTCTCGGTTATGGATCACTGCTTGCGCAGCCGCAACTACATCAATGTGGTGGTGGCGGGCAAACAACCCGAATGGCAGTGGCTAGAAATGGACGCAGCGATTCGCCACTGCACCGCGGGTGCCGGCATTTGGCGCTGGGCGGGCACCGAGGCAAGCCTAGAAGGGGCGAAAATAGATAATGAAAACAATGCTTTAGATGTAGTTATGGCATGCGCTGGCGATGTGCCAACGTTGGAAACATTGGCAGCGGTAATGCTGTTACGCGAATACGCTCCAGATATTCGTATCCGTGTGGTCAATGTCGTGGACCTCATGGTAATGCAACCGCAATCTGAACATCCGCATGGCATGCATGATGAAGACTTCGATAGTTTATTTACTACCGATTCACCGGTAATTTTCGCCTTTCATGGCTACCCAAGTTTGATCCATAAACTGAGCTATCGCCGTACCAACCATGGCAATATTCACGTGCGTGGCTTTAAAGAAGAAGGCACCACCACCACGCCGTTCGATATGGTTGTTCTGAACAACCTGGACCGCTTTCAGCTTGCTTTTGATGCGATTCAGCGCATTCCGCGATTCCATGGCCAAATTGAAACCGCCCGTGCGCGTTACTGGGCGATGATGGCTAGGCATAAAGCCTTCATCAGCGAACACGGGCACGATTTGCCCGAAATTTTGGACTGGAAGTGGCGCGCTGCAGAACAGTAAAACCCGCTGCCTAGCCATGCGAAAAATAGTCTCGCTCGCCGTACTTAATCTCTATCAAGCACTTTGCACCGGAGTACTCAAGATGCGAGCCGCGGCCCAAGTTAACGTCAAAAAGTTGTACTTTGCTGTCACATTAATCACCGACAAATGATGCAGGGTTTAGCGCTCAACAGCGGCTCGTCTACGCTCAAATTTGCTGGCTGCGTGGCCGATGCTGCAGGGGTACGCACTTCAGCTACGGAGCGAGTATCAGCTTCCGACTCTGCTGCAATCGAGCAGTTGCGAACACGCTTGGACGAACTTAACTGCAACCCCGAAGTTGTGATGCATCGCATCGTGCACGGCGGCGCCGCACTGCGCCAACACTGCATTATTGATGCCGACGTTATTGATCAGCTTGTTGGCGCAACGATGCTGGCACCGCTGCATCAACGGGCTGCACTTGCGCTGCTTGACTTCGCACGAAAGCGCTTTCCAGGCATTCCGCATATTGCCTGCTTTGACACCGCGTTTCATGCCAATTTGCCGCCCCGCTCAAGGACATTGCCGCTGCCAAAAAATTTGCGCGATGCGCATGTTGAACGCTACGGCTTCCACGGCCTTAGCCTTGCCTCAATCGTGCGACAGCTTTCACAGGCATTGCCGAGGCGGCTAGTGATCGCGCACTTAGGTAGCGGTGCCAGTGTCACCGCAGTGCAGGCAGGCAAATCTATCGATACGACGATGGGTTTGACTCCCAGCGGCGGCTGCATCATGGCCACCCGCAGCGGTGATTTAGACCCGGGCGTGCTGATTAATTTGCTGCGCACACAGGACTTAGATGTCGACGGTCTAGAAAACTTGATTGCTCGGCAGTCTGGCTTGTTAGGTATTTCCGGCCTCAGTGGCGACATGAAACTTTTGCATCAGCACAGTGAACTCAATAGCGACGCGCTACTTGCGGTTGAGATGTTTTGCTATAGCGTGCAAAAGCAAATTGCAGCGATGGCATGCGCTTTAAACGGCATAGATTTACTGATCTTCAGTGGCGGTATTGGGGAGCACGATGAAGTAGTGCGAAGCCGGATCTGCGCAGGCTTAGCGTGGCTGGGCGATTTCAAGGTGCAAGTGCTGCCTGCGCAAGAGGAGCTGGAAATGGCGCATATTGGTTTTGCGTTAATGACCGGCAATCAGTCTAGTTAGGAAACGTAGTATTCAATCCTCCAAGCGCACCCGCACCTCTCCCGCCACCAGCTCCCTTACCTGATCACCCATGCCAATTAGAAAGCCACCTCTGGCGCTAATTCCTAAGCCACGCCAGTGCGCTGTTGGGTCATCACTGACGATCAATGTTTGCCCGACAAGCGCGTCGGCATCACGCCATTCGCCGAGAAAATTCGTTAGTCTATTGCGCGTGTAATCTGCAGCTGCGGCTAAGAACTGCACCACCATGAGCGGCGCTAAATCCCGCGCGCTGATATGAAGGCCCTGACTGGCTAAGTCGATGAAGCCTTGCCCAATTGCATCGTCCTGATCAATTTCAATGCCTTGCGGCATACATAAATTGACGCCGATACCGGCCACCACGGTGCAACTGCTCGGCGAACTTTTTGCCACTTCAAGCAAAATCCCACCCAGCTTTTTACCTTCTAAAAACAGATCATTCGGCCATTTCAGCTGCACTTGCGGCAACGCCCGGCGCGCCGCGACCCCTAACGCCAGCGTCAACGGCGCAAGTTCCGAGATCGGCACGGCAACGTCAATCAGCAGCGAAAGACACAGGTTTTCCGCCTGTTGCGATGGCCCTGGTGAAATCCAACGACGCCCTGCCCGACCGCGCCCCTGGGTTTGCCGCGCCGCGAGTAGTGCCTGTGGCGCGCGGGCCTTGCCTGCAGCGGCGCGGCGCAGCAGCTCAGAATTCGTGGAATCGATTTCATCGACCCATTCGATGATGTCTAGGGCGCCTAGCGAAACTTGTGTCATGCGCCGATTGTGCCGCAAGTGAGTCGCGGCAAAAACGTGACCCGTGTCACATTGCGCCGCAGCATGACTTTCCTGAACCAAAGGTTTATGTTCCACGCTGCCGCTTAAACAAGCGACCACGATTTGCCTTCAAGACGAACCGCGCAATTGTCTGGCGTACTGCTATCGCGAGACTTGTATCGAATATTCCAAATATAAAGGATTTGTTCACATGAAATTCGGCTTTGCTTCCCAGAAGTTATTGGCACCAAAATTACTGGCGCTTTCTGCGGCTACCATGTTCTTTGCAGGCAACGCGCTCGCTGGCTTAGAAGTTCAAATCGGCAGTACCCAGCGCGGTTTGCGCGAAGCGAGCGGTGAAGTCACCGTGATGATTACCAATAATTCGAGCGAAGCAACGCGCATTGAACGCTGGAACACGCCGGTCGGCGGGCTGCTAGATGATCTGTTCGTAGTCACTATGGACGGTGAAGAAGTGGGCTACACCGGCGTACACGCAAAATGGGGCACTCCCGGAAAAGACGATTGGATTGAGTTTGATGCAGGTCAAACGATGACCGCGGTAGTCAAGCTGTCTCAACACTACGACATGTACAAAACCGGTAATTATTCGGTGCAGTTTAACGCCCACCGCCAAGTTGAAAGTGTTGACAAATTTGGTGCTGCCGAGGTGAGCTTCGGCGAACTAGAGTCGGCACCCGCACAGCTTTTTGTTACTGGCAACGGCTTTTCCGAGCTTGCTGCACAGCGCGCTGCGGTATTGAACGCACCGAATGTCTCTAAAGCCGCAGCCCAGTTTCAGAACTGCAGCTCGACCCGTCAATCACAGCTAAACACCGCTTTTACCAGCGCAAAATCCTACGCCACCAACTCCGCTAGCTACTTCAGCGGTCGCACCACCGCGAACATCACAGCACGCTACACCACTTGGTTCGGATCGGCGACCACCAGTCGTATTGCTACCGCAAATTCGCACTATGCCAACATCAAAAATGC
>JAYTAO010000589.1:0-2511 GCA_043737435.1 Rhodanobacteraceae bacterium
CGGGCATCATGGGCGCAAGCCTGAGTGGCGGCAATATCGCGGTTGCGCTGTTAGGCAATACGCTGGCAACCGCTGCCGGATTGATCGTGCTTATTTTAAGTTTCGGCCCGCTTAGCGGCGCGCATTTTAACCCGGCCGTGAGCTTAATTATGCTGCTACGCGGCGAGCTTGCGAAAGCGCAATTTGCCGCCTATGTGTGCGTGCAAACGCTGGGCATGATTTTAGGTGCGTTTCTAGCGCATGCGATGTTTGCGCTGCCGATACTGCAGCTGAGCACTAAAATACGCGGTGGTAGCGCGCAGCATTTAAGCGAATTCGTCGCCACTTTTTGCTTGCTATTGACGATTCTGCGCGTCAATCGCAGCCGTCCGGAACTGACGCCGTTTGCGGTCGCCGCGGTGATCACGGCGGGCTATTGGTTCACCGCATCCACCTCTTTTGCCAACCCGGCGATTACCGTCGCGCGTGCGCTCAGCGACACTTTTGCGGGCATTGCGCCTGCGTCTGTGGCTGGTTTTATTCTGGCGCAACTGCTGGGCGCGCTGGCGGCATGGGCTGCAGATTTGGCTTTTGGCCCAACCAAGGCACTGCAAGCAGCGCCAGCAGACTAAAACCGGCGGCGGCGTAAAAGCAGGCTTGATCCCCGATTTTTGACCAGAGTAGGCCCGCCACCAGCGCGCTCGCGACACCGCCCAAGCCCGAAGCGACGCTGTAAAACAGGGCTTGCGTGAAGCCCAAATGATGGGCCGAAACATCGCGCGCGATGATCTGCATGTAAGCCGCGTGTAACGCCGCAAAAGTCAGCGCGTGCGCCATTTGCGCCAGCGCGATCACCCAGCCTGAATCTGGCCACATGCCAGTGGCGGCCCAACGTGCGGCACCTGCAATTAGGCAAAATGCGACCAAGGGTTTAGTCGCGAATTTCAGTAACACCCGCCGCATCAGCGTGAACGCGATGATTTCGCAGGCCACACCGAGTGACCAAAGTGCGCCAACTTGAAATTCATCGAAGCCATGACGCAGCAAAAAAATACTGAAATAAACATACAGCGGCCCATGTGCAATTTGATTGCAAAAGCCAACAAAAAGTAAGGCGATGATTGAGGGTTTTAGAACGTGGTGGAGGGGGGATGCGGGAAGCGGGAAAGTTGCGGCGTCCGATGTTTTAGAAGCTTCAAGCGAAGTAGGGATTTGGCTTTTAGTGCTACTGATTCGACTTTGATCATCAAGAGGATACTCACTCAGATAGCTCGCCAGAACCATCAGCGCCACCAAGGGCAGCATCGCCACAATCAAATAGCTCGCGCCAATTTCACGAAACAACGCGCCATAGCCCAACACGACCAGCAAAAATCCAATCGATCCATACAGTCGAATGCTGCTGTAGCTTTCCGTTTCGCAGCGCAAATGCGCCAGAGTCAGCGCCTCGTATTGCGGCATTAGCGCGTTGTATAAGCTGGCAAATACCAGCATGACCAGCGCCATGCCCCAAAACGGCCAGTGCGGCAAAAAGCACAGCGTCGCAAACAAGGTGCCGAGCGCGCCATGACGCAGCCATTGAATCGGCGCTGAGCTTCGCGCCACGCCGATGTTCCACAAATTCGGCGTTAACGCCCGGGTGCCATACCAAAGGCTCATCAGCACACTTAACTGCCAAGCAGAAAAACCGCGCGCCTCCAGAAACGGCCCGAAATACGGTGAAAACGCGCCCAAAGCCGCAAGATAGGCGAAGTAAAAAAGTTTGAGGCGCGGATGGGCGATGGACATGGCTGCAGGGTAGCAAAGTCGGACTTGGAGCGTCTGTAGCTTCAAGTCCAGCTTAGAACTTTGTCAGCGCTGCGGGGTGCACTCTGGCAAAATGGCCGCATGGAAGTTCGATCTGACAACCCATGGAGCCAGCTATGACATTTGACGCGGAATCGCTTTTGCAAGAGCTGGCTCAGTCGCTACGGACGTATCTTGATAATCGCGCGATTTCGCGGCCGGCTATGATTGGCATTTACTCGGGCGGCGCGTGGTTGGCTGGGCGGCTGCATACGGCGCTAGGGATTGAAAGCCCGCTCGGTGCGCTGAATATTAATTTCTATCGCGACGATTTTGCTCAGAGCGGGCTGCACACGCATGAACGCGCCAGCCATATTCCGCTCGACATCAATGGCTGCGATGTTGTTTTGGTAGACGATATTGTTTATACCGGGCGCACGATTCGGGCGGCTATGAATGAATTGTTTGACTATGGTCGGCCGAAATCAATCACCTTGGTGTGCTTGATCGCGCGCAATGGCCGGGAATTGCCGATTCAGCCGGATGTGTGCGCCCTGAGCATTAGCCTTGCGCAAGCGGAAGTGATCAAATTGCGCGGACCATCGCCGCTCAGCTTAGAACGCCGCATGCGGGCACTCGACCCAAAGGAGACAAAATGACGCTGCGCCACCTACTCGACATCGAATCGCTCAAACCCGCACAGCTCATTGAACTATTGGACACCGCCGAAACTTTGCGCGAATTGTC
>JAYTAO010000590.1:0-6277 GCA_043737435.1 Rhodanobacteraceae bacterium
CTGATCGCCGCGTGCGCGATCACCGCAAGCGCAAAATTTGCGACCATTAATCAAGTTGATTTTCTTGGCTTTGTCGAACACGGGTTGCAGCTAATTTAACTTAGCTGTAAAGGCAAAACAAAATTCGACGTTAGGAAACTACGTCACCGTGCCACCGACAAAATCGTCGCGTCATCATCTGGCAAGCGTCCGCCGTGCACCGCAAGTGCGGCCATTACTGTGCTGACGTCATGGGCGCAGTCGGCGCTGGCTTTAAGAATAGCGTCTAGGTGGGTGGAGAAATCCGTGCCATCCAGGCCTCGATGTTCAGCAATACCGTCGCTATAAAGCACCAAACGCTCGCCGCGCTCTAGCGTTAAAGTTTCGCAGACATATTCGGCGTGGGTATCAATGCCAAGCGGGATCGCACCGATGAGTTTCGGCGCGGCAGCGGTCACCGCGTTGGCGTTTCGGAGCAAACGTGCGTGACCGTGGCCGGCGTCGACAACGCGCAGCTGGCCGGTTTTGGCGTTCAGTACGCCAATCCAGGCAGTTACGAAACGGCCGCCGCCAAAGCGCGCCAAAAACGCATTGCAGCGTGCTGCGGCAACGGCTGGGTCATAGGTTTCCGTCAGCTCGGCGTGCAAATAGGCTTGGGCCGCAGCCATTTGTACCGCAGCGCCAAAACCAGCGCCGCTAACGTCGCCTAAAACGAACGCGCAAAGATCGTCGCTGATGGCAAAAATATCAACCAAATCACCGGCGACGACGCGCCCAGGATGCACATGCAGTGCGTAGTGCACGCCGCTGACCGTGCCCGTGCTGGGCGGCAAGATCGCTTGCTGCACCTGGTGCGCTTGCGCTAAATCAGCGCTAAGTCGCTCGATGCGTTTTTCCACGGAACGCCGTTCAATATTTCCCGCGCTAAAACCCGCTAAGCGGGCCAGTGCATGCAAAGATTCCAGCGCTTCATCGCTGGGTTTCGCCAGCGCAAATTCGGCCTGCACAAAGGCAATGGCTTCACCGTCGATGCGAATCGCCACCACGGCCGCGCATTGTCGATGTGACTTATTAAGGCCGTTGCTGCCGGGCAATTTAGCCACCACCACGCCGCCCCGGACCGAAGCTTCGAACGCATCCATCAGCGCCAGCGCGCGAAAATTATCGGGCCTAAAGCACAACGGCCTGGTTTCATCGGCGGCCCAAATGCTCATCCGCAGGGCCGAACTAGCGCGGCTGGCAAAATCCAGCAGCGTTAGCGCCAAAGCTTGCAAGCTGGACTTATCGGTGCTGGCGGCAACAAATTCCACCAATAACTCTAAGCGCGCTTGCGCGGCTAGTACCGGTGCACCGAATTGCGTCAGGCCAGCACTGGTTCCCATGCCGATGCCACTACTGGCGTTGGTGCGCGACACACTCGCGTGCGCCCGCACCCGGAAGCGCCAAGCGCCGATACGAATCCGGTCGTGTTCGCCCAGGGGCACGGCCAACTTGGCATCCAAGCGCAAATCATTAATAAACGTACCGCCGCGACTGTCCAAGTCGGTCAGCCAGTACTGCTCGCCACGCTGCTCAATCAAAGCGTGACGCCGGGAAATCGCCGAATCAGGCAGCAAGATCTGACAATCCGTACCGCGCCCCAACAGCAGCTTTTCGGTTAAGGGAATACTCTGCGCGCTTAATTGCGGCCCGCCCACTTGTTCAAGCTTGAGCGGGATCATTAAAAACAAAGTCTCGCAAGTAAATTGGCCTGCGCGGAATGCGGCATTTGACCTTGCGCCTCGACATGCTCGTAGCTACCTTTGCTGCTGAGTATCCAAGCAAAAGTATTATCTACTAAATAACTTTCTAGGCCTTCATTGAAGACGCGCTTGGCCAAATCCACGTTCAGCACCGGGAACGCCACCTCGATCCGGCGCAGCAAATTACGGTCCATCCAATCAGCACTGGAAAGATAGGTTTCAGGATTGCCATCATTGCCGAAATAATAGATGCGCGAATGTTCTAAAAAGCGCCCGACGATTGAGCGCACGCGGATATTTTCGCTGACGCCGGGCAAGCCTGGCCGCAACACACATTGGCCGCGGATAATTAGATCAATTTGCACGCCCGCGATCGACGCCTCGTAAAGCGCTTGGATCACGCCGACTTCCTGCAGCGCGTTCATTTTCGCAATAATGCGGCCAGATTTGCCTTTACGCGCCAATTCTGCCTCGTTCTCAATGCGTTCGATTAACCCAGGGTAGAGGCTAAACGGCGATTGCAACAACTGTTTGAGGCGAATCACCGGTCCCAAACCGGAAAGCTGTTGAAACAGCTTGTGCATATCTTCGCCCAAATCTTTGTCACACGTCATTAAGCCAAAATCGGTGTAAACACTGGCGGTACCGGCGTGGTAATTGCCGGTAGAAAGATGCACATAGCGCTTTAGCTTGCCATTTTCACGACGCACCACCAGCAGCATTTTGGCGTGGGTTTTGTAGCCCACCACGCCGTGTACCACTTGCACGCCCGCCTCCTGCAGGCGATCCGCCAAGGATAAGTTCGCTTCCTCATCAAAACGTGCACGCAACTCAATGACTACCATCACATCCTTGCCCGCGCGCGCTGCGGCAATCAGATGATTTACCATCGGCGAGGTACGCCCGGTGCGATACAGAGTTTGCTTGATCGCTAAAACATCCGGATCCAGGCTGGCTTGCCGCACCAATTCCTGCACCGGGTTGAACGATTCGAACGGATGATGCAGCAAGACATCGCCCTTGCTAATCGCATCAAAGATGGTGCTGGACTGCAAAATCACAGCCGGTGTTTTCGGTAAAAACGGCGGGAACTTCAAATCTGGCCGATCAATTTGCTCATACACCGCCATGACCCGGTTGAGATTGACCGGGCCGTTGGCGCGATAGATCTCGTTTTCGCTGAGCTTAAATTCGCTTGCCAAAAATTGTGCGGTGGTTTTCGGACAAGCATCGGTGATCTCTAAGCGCACGGCTTCCGCAAAGCGCCTTTCCAACAGTTCCTCGCGCAGCGCACTCGCCAAATTTTCCATATCGTCTTCATCAACGTCCAGTTCCGCATCGCGGGTAACGCGAAACGGATAGCCGCCTTTGACCGTCATGCCCGGAAATAGCTCGTCCAAAAACGCTTGCAAGACCGAGCCTAAAAACAGGAAATCATAAGGGCCTTCGCTGACTTCTTTCGGCAAGCGGATAATGCGCGGCAGCGATCGTGGTGCCCGAACCAACGCCATATTGCCCTCACGTCCAAACGCATCCGTGCCCTTAAGCAAGACAATGAAATTCAGGGTTTTATTCAAAATGCGCGGAAAAGGATGCGCCGGATCCAGGCCGTGCGGGTTAAGCACCGGCAAAAGCTCATGCATAAAATAATGGTGTAGCCATTTACGCTGCTTGGCATTCCACACATCGCGCGGCAGAAAACGAATGCCTTCGCGCTCAAGTGCAGGCAGCAGCTCCTGATTCCAACAGGCGTATTGCGCCTTCACCAAGGTTTGTACGCGGGTGCGAATCTGATCCAAAAGCTCGACCGCACCAATGCCATCTGGGCCCGGCTTACTGGCACCGATGCGCTGCTGTTCACGCAGTGTGGCAACGCGAACCTCAAAAAATTCGTCCAAATTTGCGCTGGTGATACATAGATATCGCACGCGTTCAAGCAAGGGCACGCGTGCGTCGGTTGCTTGCGCCAAAACGCGGGCATTAAATTCAAGCTGGCTGAGCTCTCGATTTAAATACAGCGCCGGGTCTTTGAGTAGCGTGGCCGTATGCTCGTCAATTTTGCGTTTGGCTTTACTCATACATTTGTACTCATGCGTTCGTCTCAGTCAGTGCTTTAAGTATGATCATTAGTCAGTTACGTTGGGCATCCGGCTGCGCCAAACATTTTCGATACTGCTGTTGCTTGCCGTATCCACCCGCGCTTGGCCAACGCCGCGCCATAGAATAAGCCGCAATTGGCCGTCCAAGACTTTCTTATCCAGCCGCATGATCGAGGTCATATCTTCAGCCCGCGCCCGAAGCGGCGTTGACACCGGCAGCCCAAAACGTGTCAGTAAAGCATCTAAACGAGCCGAATCACGTGCTAAATCGCCGCCGTATAGCTCAGCCGACAGTTGTGCGGCGCACGCCATGCCAATTGCAACCGCTTCGCCATGCAAAATGCCGCGATAGGCCTGCGCAACTTCCAGCGCATGGCCGAAGGTATGGCCGAAATTCAACAGCATGCGATCCCCGGTTTCGCGCTCATCGCGCACTACAATATTGGCTTTATGCTGCACCGAGCGCGCGACCGCTTCCAAAAGCAGGTCCATATCCCGCTCCAATAGTTCGGTCGCGTGCTCTTCTAACCAATTAAAAAACACTTGGTCTACGATGGCGCCGTATTTAATTACTTCAGCAAAACCAGCGCAAAGTTCGCGTTGCGGCAAAGTGCGCAACAACGCGACGTCCGCAAAAACTGCATTCGGCTGCCAAAAACTGCCGATCAAATTTTTACCGGAGGGCAAATTGACCGCAGTTTTGCCACCGACGGAGGAATCTACCATCGCCAAAAGACTGGTTGGAATCTGAACAAACGGCACACCGCGCATCCAAAGAGACGCGGCAAAACCGGTCAAATCGCCGATCACACCGCCACCTAAGGCAATTAATGTGACATCGCGGCTGGCGCGCATTGCCGCCAAGCGATGGAAAATACGCTCGGCGCTGCCAAAACCTTTAGATTCTTCTCCATCCGGTAAAATGCAGCATTCCACGGTTTTGTCGGTAAGCTGTACCAACACACGATCTAAATGCAGCGGCGCAATCACTTCATTGCTCACCACTAGAACCTGTTTGCCTGGACAGGCATCAGAAATGGCGGCGTGACGCAGCAGCTGTTCGCCAATTTCTACCGTGTAAGCGCGCTTGCCCAGGGGCACATGGACACAGGTTACGCCACGATTGCTCGGTGCAAAATTTGGATTAAGAGTTGCCATTAGGTAGCCTCTGGAAGCTGTTGCCAGCGATGTCTTAGGTTATACACGAGGCTCTCTGCTGCGCTCCGTGCGGTATTGGCGCCACTGACCCAAACTAGATCGGCCGTTTGGCGATATAAATCATTGCGCGTGGCGGCTAGTTCCAACAATTTTGCGCGCGGGTCGCTGGTACGCAACAACGGCCGGGCGCGATCACGCTTTAAACGCTCTAACTGAATATCGACATCAGTCTCTAGATAAACTACGAAACCGCGCTCCTTTAATTTGACGCGATTTTCCGCGCGCAAGACCGCGCCGCCGCCGGTTGCCAAAAGCACGCCGGTATTGCGGGTGACCGCGTCCAGAAGTTTTGCTTCCCGGTCACGGAAGTTAGGTTCGCCTTCAATTTCGAATATCAAATTCACGCTAGCCCCGGTAGCGCGCTCAATTTCATGATCTAAATCAATGAATCGCAGACCAAAACGCGCGCTGAGCTTACGCCCGACGGTGCTTTTACCAGCGCCCATGGGGCCGATCAGAATTAGGTTGGAGGAGGGGTTCATGCCCGAATGCTAGCAGCCCTTGGGCAGCTCGTCAGTGCGCGCTTCCAACTCAATCATATTTGTCCAGCAAAACCCGAGCGATCGCTTCGGCTGCATCAGTTGGTTTCAGAACTGCATCGATTAATCTAAAAACCTCGCGTAAAAAAACCCGTCTACTGAATCCAGGCCGCCTTGCGCTAAACTGCCCGGATTGTCTCTTGCTGGTTCCATCATGTCGCTCATTGCTCCCGTACCAGAAAAAAATTTAGTCCCGCATCGCGAACCTATGACGCGTTTTGTTTTAATTTTTGCCGCCTTGCTGATTAGTTTATTTGTGTTCTACCTTTTGCCCTGGGGCCAGGACTACATGGCCACGCCGATCACAAGCGCGGTTGCGAAAGTATCGGTTACGGTCATGATGATGTTTGATAAAAACGTAGTTTCGCAAGGCATCGCTATTCACGACAGCGTTACCGGGCAAGGCATTCAAGTCGTAGCTGGATGCAACGGCATGGAAGCGGTGATTATCTTGTTTGCTTCCGTTTTTGCCTTTCCCGCAACGATTTGGCAAAAGATTTTGGGGTTTATCGCGGGGTTTTTCGCGATCCATTCGCTCAATATCGTGCGCATTATTAGCCTGTATTACCTTGCCAGCTACAGCATGACTTGGTTTGAGTGGTTCCATTTATACGTCTGGCAAATGTTGATCATTTTGGACGCTTTGGTCGTTTGGTTGCTTTGGCTGCGCTGGATCAATAAAAGCAAACCGAAGCGAAAC
>JAYTAO010000591.1:0-6271 GCA_043737435.1 Rhodanobacteraceae bacterium
GTGCCACGCGCTCAAGCCACGGTGTCGGTGTTTGATTCAGGCTTCGTGCTCGGCGACGGCGTTTGGGAAGGCCTACGTATTGTTGCCGGCCATCCCGCATTTCTTGATGCGCATTTAGATCGTTTGTTCGAAGGCGCTGTGGCCATCGCGCTCGATATCGGTTTGGATCGGGCGGCACTGACGGATGCTATTTATGCCACCTTGGCCGCCAATGCCATGTCAGACGGCGTACACCTCCGGCTGATGGTTAGCCGTGGCTTAAAACGCACGCCCTATCAAGATCCCCGCATGTGCATTGGTGTAGCGACCGTAGTCATGATCCCCGAGTATAAAAACCCTGTTCCTGAAATCCAAGAACGCGGCCTGAGCCTATTTACCGTGCACGTGCGTAGGGGCTATCCAGATGTGCAAGATCCGAAACTCAATAGCCACAGCAAACTTAATTGTATTACTGCATGCATCCAAGCCGCCACCGCTGGTGCCGATGAGGCTTTGATGTTGGATCCGCATGGCTTTGTCGCCACCTGCAATTCCACGCATTTTTTTATTGTGCGGCGTGGCGAGGTTTGGACATCCAGCGGCGATTACTGTTTAGGCGGCATTACCCGCGCCAATGTGCTGAAGATTTGTCGGCGCAACGGCATCACCGCGAAGGAGCGCAATTTCAGCTTGACTGAGGTTTATAGCGCCGAGGAAGCTTTTGTTACAGGCACCTTCGCCGGACTAACGCCGGTGCGCAGTGTCGATGGCCGCGTATTGGCGTCGGCAAAGCTTGACGGCCGCCCTATGCTGCATCGACTACAGCAGCTGTATCGTGAACTAGTGAAAAACGACGTGGCTAAGCGTGCGCGGCCATGAGCGATGCAAATATGCCACTGAGAATCGCAATGTGGTCCGGGCCACGCAATATCTCCACGGCAATGATGCGCGCTTGGGAAAACCGCGGCGATTGTGCCGTGAGCGACGAGCCGCTTTATGCGCACTATTTGCTGGCAAGCGGTGCTGCACATCCGGGCCGCGCTGAAGTGATTGCTGCGGGCGAAACCGACTGGCGCAAAGTGGTTCTGCAGTTACAGGGGCCGGTGCCGGAAGGCAAGTCGATTTGGTATCAAAAGCATATGTGCCATCATTTATTGCCGGGGATGGATTGGCAATGGATCAACACGCTCAATAATGTGTTGCTGATTCGTGATCCTGTTGCGGTCGTGGCATCGTATTTACGCACGCGTGATAGCCTCACTGCTGAAGATATCGGCCTGCCGCAGCAAGCGGCACTTTTTGCGTATTTGCAGGCAGAGCGGGGTGAAGCACCGCCGATCATCGACGCAGGCGATTTTTTGCAGAAACCTGCGGGGTATTTACGCGCCCTTTGCAACCATTTCCAGATTGATTTTAGCGAGCGCATGTTGCATTGGCCGCCCGGCCCGCGCGCCAGCGATGGCATTTGGGCGCCGCATTGGTACCACGCGGTCTTGCAATCCAAGGGTTTTGAGAAACCTAACGACGCGCACGAAAAGCTGACGTCAGCGGGCGCCAAAGTTGCCGCTGAGTGTCAGCAGTATTATCAATTGCTGAGGGCGCATCGGATAAAATTTTGAACGAGTAACTTTCTTCCGAGTCATTCCTATTATGCGGCCCATTCGTCACTCGCTAAATCGCCACCAGCAAGCGCTCGCGTTCACTCAGCAATTTTTCAAAATTCCGTGCGGGCAGCGGCCGAGAAAATAGAAAGCCTTGTAATTGCTCGCACTGATGCGCGCGTAAAAATTTCAGGTGATCCTCAGTTTCCACCCCTTCCGCAATTACTTTTAGACCCAGGTTATGCGCCATGTCGATGGTGGCGCGGATAATCGCTTCGTCGCCAGGATCGATGCCAATATTGCGTACGAAAGTTTGATCGATCTTGATGAAATCGGTGGGGAATTTTTTTAAATATTCCAGCGAAGATTGACCGGTGCCAAAGTCATCAATTGAAATGGTGCAGCCCAGCGCACGAATATTGCTCAGCAGCTCGATCAAGTTGGGGATGTCTTTGACGTTGATGCTTTCCGTGACCTCCAGATCTAATAAATTCGCGGGCAATTTCGCGTCGTCGAGCGCGCGTACAATCACGGCCACCAAGTTCGGCTGTTTCAGCTGCAGTGCCGATAAATTGACGCTGACCTTTAAATTAAGACCAAAGCGCTCTTGCCAAATTTTTGCGTCCACGCACGCGGTCCTTAAAATCCACTCGCCCATGGAAACGATTAGCCCGGTTTCTTCGGCAAGCGGAATAAAAAATCCTGGACTAATCAACCCCAATTCCGGGTGCTCCCAACGAATCAAGGATTCCATCCCGACGATATCTTCGGTAAGCGTATTTACCTTGGGTTGATAAAACGAACGTAGTTCTTGATTTTTTTCGGCTTGACGAAGTTTTGATTCTAGCGCGATGCGCTGATGTTGCGATTCTTCCGCCCCCGCTTGGAAAAAATGAAAGCGGTTACGGCCTTGATTTTTAGCAAAATACATGGCCGTGTCGGCGTGGCGAATCAATACTTCTGGTGTTTGTCCATCTTCCGGAAAAAACGCGACGCCAACACTAGCGGTCAAATGCAACTCGCGCCCATCGTCAATGGTCAAAGCAGCTTCCAAAAGGTGCAAAAGTTTCTCGGCAACGCGCCCAACATCATCGTTGGATACCACGTGGCGCAAAAGCAAAGTGAACTCATCCCCCGCATGGCGCCCAATGGTGTCACTGGCGCGCACCGCCGAACGTAGACGCTTGGCGACACTGGTCAAAACTTGATCGCCCACATGGTGGCCTAAACTATCATTGATCGTTTTAAACCGATCCAAATCAACAAACACCACCGCCAAACGTTCGCTTGCGCGCGTCGCTTCGGCGAGCGCGTTTTCCAGGCGATCATTGAATAAAATTCGGTTCGGTAAGCGCGTCAGGCCGTCGTGCAAGCCGTGAAATCGGCTGTCGTAACGATAGCGGGTAACTAAATGCTCTAGGGCAAATCGCTGTGCCATGGCGCGTGCCGCTTTCTGGGCGTTCGCAAACGCAGCAATCGGCTTTTGCGCACCTAAAAGCAGCGCGCCCATAGGCAATTTGGCGTCACCGATTAACGGAATGCCGATAAAGCTTGACAACCGCAAGCGTTGTACCACCGGGGAGCTAATATGTTCCGACGCGCCATTTTCAATTGCTATAGTTTCGCCCGCCATGATGCGCCGGAAAATATCCTGCTCCCAAACTGGCGGGAACGTCGCTTTCATGTCTAGACGAGTTTGTGCCGCAAGTAAAGCCGGCTCATCGTTATTGCTTTCACCCAGGACCATTAACAGATCAAGCTCCAGTGCAGCAATGGTTTGATCTGTCCAATCCCACATCAACGGTGTAGCAATCGTCGCCTCTAAGCTGGCGACAAGGGCGTCGTTCCATCGAACTGCAGCGTCATTTTTTCCTTGCGCCTGATCCAAGCTCACATGAGAGATATTTTTCTGACTAGTCTCAATTTGTTTGAGTCGGTATTTAAGCTCCTGCGCAAGTACTGGGCTACGCAGCCATTCGACGACACCGCGCGGTGCGCGGCTCATGTCGAAGTCCGAACCCGCTGGCAAAACCCCTAACACCACTCTGGCAATAGCTAAGTCGTATAGCGAATCACACCAACTAAATGCCGAAGCAGCATCACTAAAATCCAGCACGATCAGCGCAATTTTTGGATCTTCGTGTAACAGCGCGCGCGCGTGCTCGGTTTCGCGCGCGGTATAGACCGCATCATAGCCTAGGGCGTCAAAGGTATTAAACAAAACTCGGCGGTCGTCACGATGGCCCGACACGAGCAAAACCGCACGATAGTTAGCGCAATCTTCAACCTGTAGTTTCTCAGGGGAAGTCGGCATTATCGAACCCATCGTCCATCGCGCAGCCGCAATTTCGCGCTGGAGCGGGGCTGCATTTGCAAATGTGCGCAATACTCTAGGATTGAGGTCGGCAAATCACCGGTTTCATTGAGCAAGACAATACGCTTGAGCGCACCGTCGCTAACTCGCGCTATTTGGCGCAATTGCGCGACAATTGGCGGTGTAAGCTGGCTTCCGGCGACCGGAATTAAATAGATGCCAAAGTGCGCGCTTTGTTGAACGTAGCGTAATGCTTCCGCTAGCCGTCGACTTGCGGGCACTACAATACCTTGTTCGCGCAAACTGATCAGGCCGCGATCCACCGTCCAAGCATAAATTGTGGTGCCACGTCGGCGCGCAAACCCTTCCAGCGCCTTAACGATTTCTGCAGCGCCCCGACAGTAAATTGCGACAATCGTGCTGGGCGCGTTTTCGATGTATTGATGCAGCGTTTCGGGAAATTCCGCTTCGGTCATATCGGCGGCATAGACCCGATAGCGTCCAGATTCGGTGTTGGTCACGGCATCGGAAACACCAACGGGCGCTACGCCCTGAACACCAGACTCCAGCCCTGCGTTTTCAACACCAGTGCTTTGACTTGATGTGGTGGTGATCGATTGCACGTTACTCATTTGAGATAAAACCGTAATCGCGTTCTGTGATGAGAAGAGTTTTTCATGTTCGTCAAGCTTACGCCGAAAATTGTTGTGAATTTTGGCGATGCGCTTTGCAGCAAAATGTTTTCCAGGGCAATCAAATGCGTGCCGCAAGACAGGCTAACAAGCGATCTTGATTGAAAGCGACTGAGGCTACATAGTCTGGGTGGGCTTATCGGAGTTGAGCATGCCAGCGAGGTTGGCTTCAATTTTTCCTCGGATAACGTCGCCGTCTGGGCCTTCGTTAAATTGCACGCCAATGCCAGCAGGCCGGTTACCTTGCGCACCGGAGGGAGTAATCCACACCACCCGCCCAGCGACAGGCAGACGGTCTTTATCCTCAATTAGGGACAGCAAGATAAAAACGTCATCCCCAAGCGCATATTTTCTTGCCGTCGGAACAAATAAACCACCACCGCGTACAAAAGGCATATAGGCCAAATAAAGTGCGGCCTTATCTTTAATTTGTAGCGACAAAATCCCTTGGCGCGCTGCGCCACCACCGGCATTGAACATCAAATATCCTTTTAATAAACCTTATTTTGCCTAGACAAAACATGTATACCCAACTCGCGCCATCAGACGCCTGCTGCCATATGTTGGTCAAGTAAGGCAGCGATAGAAAGATCAATTCGCACACCGGTTCCACCCCACTCGCGAAGTTTTGCAAGATATTGATACTGTTTTGCAATGCCCAAAATTTTTAAACTTTGCACATCGCGATCAAATTTTTCCACAGTGCGGGCATTTTTTCGCTGTTGATTGAGTAGATAGTACTCATAAAGCCGGGCGAACTCTGGCAAGCGTTGCATCCACTGTTTGCCTATTGCTAGCGCATCAATGTGGCCGTTGCGCACCCCCACATCCAGCGCATCGCTCAAGGCTTGGTAGTTTTGTACAGCGTTGGTGTCTAACAACTGTGCAGCTAGAAAAGGCGCGTCAGCAGCAATGTCTAGTGCAAGATCCAGGTTGGCATTTTTAACTTTGCCAGACGCCTCAAGCCAAGCCATTGCCTCGGATTTACTCGGACGCGTCAGATGCATCCGTTGGCAACGGCTCAAAACCGTGGGCAACAATTTGCCCGGCTGCTCGCTGACCAGGATCAAAATCGTGTCCCGAGCAGGTTCTTCCAAAGTTTTTAATAGTGCATTTGCCGCGGCATTAGTCATTGCATGCGCCGGCTCGATCACCGCAACTTTAAAACCGCCCGCCTGGGGCGTTTTTGCCAGCCGCTCTGCGGCTAGGCGAATTTGATCAATGCCGATACTGACCTTGCCCTCTTCCGGATGGATCGCATAATCGTCCGGATGGCTCCCTGCGCGCCTGGCGACACAACTGCGGCATTTTTCACACGCATGTGCACTCGCAAGTGGCGCTACACACAGCAGTGAAGCGCGCACCTGCTCGGCAAATTGCTGCAGGCCTAATCCGGGGCTTGCCGTCAGCATCAGCGCGTGCGGCATCTGCCCGCCCAAACGACGCGTGGCAAAATTTTGCCATGCGGCCTTTTGCCAATCAGCTAGCGCCGGTGGCGCAGCATTGAATGTCGAGGCTTCACTCATCGCTGGTAGAGGTCAACTGCGGCATCGTGTTCCTCGTAAGTATCACTAAATTTATGGGTGCCATTGCCTTTCGCAACAAAATACAGCGAATGGCCGCCATCTGGATTGAGCGCGGCATGTATCGCCGCCTTGCCGGGCATGGCGATCGGCGTAGGCGGC
>JAYTAO010000592.1:0-2503 GCA_043737435.1 Rhodanobacteraceae bacterium
TTCCATGTTCGGATAGCCAAGCGTCTCAGCAACGGCTGAATTGGTGAGTGTGAGACTGATGATGCACATGCCTGCAGTAGCAAACCAAGCTTTCATGAAATTTCCTGTTTTAAGTTTATTGAGTTGCCATCCACCCGGCGAATGACCGTTCGACCGTACGCGATTTTTGCCACGCCGGCGGAGGTTCGAATCGTCATTTTTTCGCGCCCAGGCGGCTACACGCGCGGGCGCTGGTCACTGTTGCATTTCTTCAACTGCTCCACAAAAAACCGGCAGCCAGCGCGCCAGAACGATTTTTTTCACCACCGACTTATGGGCTGAGGGGTGCGCGGCGGTTGGGCGCCGACAAAGCACACAGCAAAAGCGCAGCTCGTGCTGCGCTTGTTTGGCGTTTCAACACCTCAGAAATACTGCGGGTTTTTGCTATTCGCCATCGGTGGCGGCAACACGTCCGCACGCGCGTACTCGCTACTGACGTGCACCCAATCACTGACGGTGCGGCCAAATTTCGCGATCATGATCATGTTGAAAAAGTGCATCACACCCAGCACTAAAATCGAAATACCGACTCTAGAGCCCACATCGGGAATCAGATCAATTGCATCAATACTCCAGCCCTGCAGCCGAAAACAAATAAAGCCAATATTGACGAGATAAAAGCCAATCACGAGCAAGCGATTGGTTGACTGCGCGAGTTCTTGGTCCTGCGCGAAGCATTTAACAAGAAATACTTCGCCGCTTTTAGATAAAACGCGTGCTACCCAAATCGTCATCGCGATTGAAATTATTAAATAGAGTGCATAAGCCATATTTGACATCAGAAAATCTCCTAATTCGAACAAAAAAAACAACGGCGGGAAAAGCCGAAGTCAAGTTAGCGCGAGTGCGTCGACGGAGCTTCCGCATTGATCGTTCTGGAACAAGAGTATTATAAATTTAATTAATTTAAGTAAAATCAATGACTTGAAAAGTTCTTAATTGATCATTTTGGCACCACGCGCAGCCTCAGCTGGCTTCAGTGCCAAGCTGCTTACGAAATTGCCCAGGAACGACGCCGGTGAATTCTTTGAAGGCGACATAAAAATTGGATTGCGAGTTGAATCCTACCGCTAGCCCCACCGATAAAACTGAGGCGCGCGGTTCATCAATTAACATGGCTTTGGCGGCATTAATCCGATATTGCCGAACCAGCTTTGAGAAACTCAATTGAAACTGGGTATTAATCAGCTCGGAAAGCTGATGCGCGGACAAATGCGTTAATTCGGCAAGCTTATTTAAACTCAAATTTTCGTTTTGGTAGATTTTTTCAACTTCAAACAAGCGCTTAATTTCGGTGACGAGTTTGTCACAATCTAGTCGGTTCAATGTCGACACCGCATAAGTGCTGGCGACGGCCTCGGCGGTTTTGCTGGTGATGTCCGGGAAACGCAGCAGCAAGTGCAGCATCAAGGCAAAACTAGCGCTAATCATTGCGGCGTAAATCAACGCGAAATAGCGCCAGCCGAACATCGGCGTGAACAAGCTCGCCAAGGCGATCAGCGCCGCCATCAGCGCGAACAGCGCCAGTACTCGAATTTCCAGCACGAACCAGCGACGTTGCGCACGCAAGGCGTAAACCAATAGGCCTAGGTGGATTGCCGCAAGGCTTCCGCCCAACATAGCCAGCGGAATCGCAGCGTTTAAAGCGACCAATGCGCCGCACAGCAGCGCGCCTGATGGCAGCAACCATTCCCAACGCCGCCAATGCTGCTGTGGCGGGCGAAGTAGCCCTAAAAACAGCCAGTAAAAACCAACCGACTGCAAATAAAGCACCAGCACATAGCTGCGGCTAACAAGTTCAAGTTGAGCAATTTGTAACGTTTGCGACAACAAAAAGCGCGCGTGAAATAGCTGGGTGCATGCTAGTCCAGCCAGCATAACGTAGCCCGCGATTCGTGATTGCGCTGGCAGCACTAAACCACGATAGGTGCTGGCAAAAGCGATCGCTAAAAGCAGTGCTGCGCCAACTGAAAAACCAATACTGAGCAAAATGATGGCGGTGAACATGCGGTGATCTTCGCATGTGGGGTGGCGAAATGTCGTAGGTAACGTCATCGCGAACGAAATGAAGCAATCTCTACATGCCTCGGCTGAAATACAAGACTGCTTCGCTTTGCTCGCAATGACGAATTTTACGTTCTTGGTCGTCTCAACGGCCCAAACTAGCCTCAAAAATATCGCGTCGGATCCGCCACCCCCGCCTGCGTAAAGCCCGCAGAGCGCAATCTACAGGCATCACAGACGCCACAGGCGCGGCCTTGGCTGTCGGCCTGATAGCAGCTGACGGTAGTGGCGAAATCAATGCCTAAACGCTGGCCTTCGAGCACGATGTCGGCTTTGCTCATCGCGATCAGTGGCGCGTGGACGCGCAAACCTGCGCCTTCGACGCCAGCTTTGGTGGCGACGTTTGCCAGCGTCTGAAACGCGGAAACAAACGCTGGCCTACAGTCCGGGTAGCCGGAAA
>JAYTAO010000593.1:0-2502 GCA_043737435.1 Rhodanobacteraceae bacterium
ACCTTGAATCATGCTGACTTTGAACCCTTCTTCCAATTCGGCCTGATTTTGCGGTCGTGATTCGCGAATAATGGCTGTCTATCGCAGCGTACTATTTCAGTTAGAGGTCGCCTCAGAAAACGGAAAAAATCGTACGCTAAGTTTTGCGCAGCAACGCTACCGGGCCAGCGGACTCAATCTGGTAACGGCAGCCATAAACGGGTTACCTGGAACGGGCAACGAACGCGCTGCGTGGCAATGGTGATGCCGTCGATGACGCGCTCTAGCAGAACCTGTCACCGCTAGGCTGGGGCACATCAACTTGGCGATTACCCGTGGCACCACCGCGCCAAGATCGGCGCTGGCAAATTATCGGCGCTGGCAAATTCAGGCCGCACGTCCTTTCCCCGGGTCTTAGCGTACGATTTTTTCCGTTTTCTGAGGCGACCCTAACCACACCCCGGCAACGCTTGGAATGGCTGGAACAAGCCTTCACCACCGACTCACTTTGATGCCGCATCGCCTTCAGGCGCTATCCACCCAGGTGCCTGCGCCTGTTCTCGGCGCGTCAAAATCCGTCGGTAAAGATCAGCAAGCGCTGGCGCGTCGGGTGGTGTAGCGCCAATCATACGGGCGTGGATTGGGTCGTACATCTTTCGGCCCTGTTGGGCGAGCACGCTTTCAACCTTCGCAAAGGTTGCTTGTTTACTACTTTGATCACCCTCAAGTTCTGCGGCAAGCAACATCGCTAGTGGTTGCAACACATAGGCTTCAGGGCTGGCTAGTGCGGGCTGTGCGCGCGCAAATATGGCGCGGGCGGCGGCGGTATCGCCCCGGCGTAGATCGGCCGCACAAATGCGTAGCCGCAAATCTGCCGTGCGCACGTGGTTCTCGCCTAGGGCTTTCGCGCGAGTTTGTTCCGCGCTTGCCAATGCGCTTGCCGTGATCGTGGCGTCATCTGCAAGTGCGCGCCAAGTCGTTAGCTCCTCCTCGAAAGGGCGCATGACTGCGGTGGGCCTAATTTGTTCAGCAGCCGTGCGCATCAGTGCGCGTGCTTGTTCGGATTGGCCGCGCATTAGCGTAAGCATGGCGTATTGCAGCTTAGGCTGCATTGCCATACGCGATGCCGGGCCAAAAAGCGCCTCGCGCCCCTGCACCGAGGCGCCGGACATTTTGGCTGCAAGCTCTAGCTGACCAAAATCTAGCGCCACCCAAGCCAGCCACATTAAATCGGTCAGCAGGCCAGGATGGGTGGCCGGGGCAACTTTCAAGGTGCGTTCGCTGAGTCGGGCAAAGGCCCCGGCCGCCTCGGCGCTCTTGCCCAATTCCCGCGCCGCCATGCCTTGCAAATAATCCACATACACCGCGCTGTAGTTGGCCGCTAACTCATGCGCGCTGACATAGCTTTGCGCATTGCTTACCGCGATCAACGACTGCTGCGCTTGCCCGGCGAACAGCAGCGTTTCGGCGCGCGTGGTCATGGTTTCTAAGCATTCCACTGGCTCCACGCCCGCATCGCTGCAGCGGCTGCTAAGTTGTTCTGCGCGCATGACTGCGGTGTGCATATCACGCTGATATCGGGCAATATCCGCCAAGTAGGTGCGGGTTAGGCGCAGCACGGTTTTATCAGGCTGCGCTTGCGCAAGCAGCAGTTGTTCGGCTTCTAACAACGCTGTTTTTGCGCTGTCATCCCGGCCCAGCGCGATCAGGCTGCGGCCAAACTGGAACAAAATTTGGGCTGCAGTATCGGGGTCATTTGCTAACTTTTCCCGCACCAGCGGCACTGCCCGCTCATACAGCGAACCTAATTGTTGTGACGGTGTTGCCGACTGATAGGGGTTTGCAAAGCGCAGCACGTCGAGCAGAAAATCGCGTGCGGCAAGCGCGCGTGCAGCGGCCACCGCCTGCTCGCTAGCGGCGCGCTCCGCACGCTTGGCTTGCCACAGTGCCGCACCGGCACCCACGATTATCGCCAGGAGAATGCCGCTAGTAAGTGCTGCCGCTAGCCAGTTGCGCTGCAAAAAACGCATACACAAATAGCGCCGCGTGGGCGCGCGCGCGCGCACCGCTTGGGCGGATAAGTAGCGCTCAATATCGGCCGAAAATTCCACCACCGAACCATAGCGGTCCTCCGGCCGCATGCGCAGCGCTTGCGCGACAATGGCGTCTAAATCACCTTTCAGCGCGCTTTGTGGATAGCTAAATTCCACGCCGATTGGCCGAAGGCGCGCGCTCGGCTTTTCCGTTTCTTCCTGATTCAGTCGCAGTAAAATGGGTGCAATCGCCTCAATGCTGCGCGAGCTCGGTAGCAGTCCCGCTAAAAGACGAAATAGCAGTAGGCCCAGCGCATACACATCGGTTGCGGTGGACAGCGTTTCGCCTTTCAATTGCTCAGGTGCTGCGTAGGCCGGCGTGAGGGCGTTGGCGGTATGTTCGGCAGAGTTGCCGTCCATCAATTTGGCTATGCCAAAGTCAAGCAGCTTGGGCTGACCTTCGTGATTAACCAGCACATTACCGGGCTTG
>JAYTAO010000594.1:0-2502 GCA_043737435.1 Rhodanobacteraceae bacterium
GGCGGCAAAATATTGACGGAAATTTTGGGCATTCATGCGCCGCAAATGTTGGCCGATACGCGTGCGGTGCAGATCGTTGCCTGTGGCTCAAGTTTTCACGCCGCATTAGTGGCGCGCCACTGGATTGAAAGCTTGAGCGGATTGCCCTGTTTAGTGGAAATCGCCAGCGAATATCGCTACCGCGATGTGGCAGTCATTCCCGGATCGCTGTTTGTAACAGTCAGTCAATCTGGGGAGACCACCGACACCTTAGAAGCGTTAAAATTGGCGAAAACCCGCGGTTATCAAGCAATGCTGGCGGTGTGTAATGTGCCAGAAAGCTCTCTGATTCGCGAAAGCGATTTAGTTTTGATGACGCGCGCGGGCCCGGAAATTGGTGTGGCGTCAACCAAAGCATTTTTAACCCAATTGGTCGCGTTTGCTTTGCTCGCGTTAGAGCTGGGGCGGGCGCATGGATTGGCGGCAGAGCGTTACGCCGACTGCGTCCGGCAGCTCGAAGCCCTGCCGTTGGCGATTACCGAAGCATTGAAACTTGATGGCGAAATTAAACTGCTTGCCGAACATTTTGCGCAAAAGCAGCACGCGTTATTTTTAGGCCGCGGTCAGCAATATCCAATCGCCCTGGAAGGCGCGCTAAAGCTCAAGGAAATTAGCTACATTCACGCCGAAGCGTATCCAGCCGGCGAGTTAAAACACGGTCCGCTGGCGTTGGTTGATAAAGACATGCCGGTGATTGCGGTGGCCCCCAACGACAAACTATTAGAAAAGCTCAAAAGCAATCTCCAAGAAGTACGCGCGCGCGGCGGCGAGATGTTCGTATTTGCCGACGCCGATGTCGCAGCACTGATGGCGGATGATGCCGAACATTTGATCACCATGCCCGCATGCGGCGAATTCGTCGCGCCAATACTGTTTACGGTACCGCTGCAATTGCTGGCTTATCACGTGGCGGTGCTGCGCGGTACCGACGTTGATCAACCGCGTAATTTGGCGAAAAGCGTGACGGTGGAGTAAGTGCGATAGCGACACTCCCCAAAGCCACCAAACGCGCCGCGCTCTTGCTGCTTATTTTATGCGCGTGGTTTTTTATCGCGCCTTGGACTAGCAAATTCGATGCGAAAAGCCCGGATTGGGAGCTTCCGAGTGCGCCACCCAGCGTCACCACGGGGCACTACTTTGGCACCGACGCGATTGGCCGCGATTTATACGTACGCACCGCCCTGGGTGGGCGGCTAAGTTTGGCGGTCGGTGTTTCTGCGGCGCTTATCGCGCTGATTTTGGGCACTCTTTATGGCGCGCTTGCTGGCTTTGTCGGTGGCGCGGTAAGCGAGGCGATGATGCGCGTGGTGGATCTGTTTGCCACTCTGCCGTTTTTACTTGTGGTCATTTTCGTGCTGACGCTTTTCACCCCGAGCCTGAGCCTGCTGGTGTTGCTTTTGGCAAGCTACGGCTGGCTTGATGTGGCACGAGTGGTGAAATTGGAGGCATCGGCGTTGAGTGAGCGCGGCTATATGCGCGCCGCCGAGGTGCTGGGTTTAAGCGCAAGTCGCCGCTTGTTTGTGCATCTGTTACCGAATTTGCTGCCGTTTGCGCTGCTCGCGCTGACACTGGCGTTGCCAAGCGCGGTATTAATGGAATCATTTCTCAGTTTTTTGGGCGTTAGTCCGGCACAGGCCCAAGGCAGCTTGGGCAGCTTGCTCAGCGAAGGCATGCAGGATCGGGAATATGCGCCCTGGACCCTAATCGTGCCGGCATTCGTGCTGACGGCACTGCTTTATGCGCTGCAAGAACTGACCGATGGCGTACGCACCGCGCTAAAATACGCGCCGCAATAATTGCGCGAATAAGTCGTCCACAGCATGAATCATTTGTGCTGAAATAGCTGCACTGCAAACAACAGGAGTGCGTGATGAGTACTAGCTTAAGGCTCTACAGCTATTGGCGCTCTAGCGCTAGTTACCGGGTGCGGATTGCGTTGAATCTGAAGGGTTTGCACTACGAAATTATCCCGGTAAATTTAATCGCCGGAGAGCAGTCAGGCTTAGAATTCGACGCCCGCAACCCGCAGCACATGGTGCCGGTGTTGATGCATGGCGAACGCGTGATGCGCCAATCTTTGGCGATTCTGGAATGGTTGGAGGAAAATTTTGAAGGCGGCTATCCGCTGCTAGCTGGCCCGAAACGCGACCGCGCCCGGATCCGTGCGATTGCGCATTTGATTGCCAGCGACGTCGCCCCGATCAATGTGTTGCGCGTGGTCAACTACTTGGGTACGTACCACCACTTTGATGAAGCTGCAAAAAAAGCCTGGATGTTGCACTGGATGAAAGAAGGCTTTGACGCTCTGGAAGTGCTCTTCGACAACCCGTCAACCGGATCATTTTGCGAAGGGGATGAGCCCACCATGGCTGATTGCTGCCTGATTCCGCAAGTATATAACGCGCTGCGCTGGCAGATGGATCTGTCCGCTTATCCGCGCATCATGGCAATTTATGCGCATGC
>JAYTAO010000595.1:0-6258 GCA_043737435.1 Rhodanobacteraceae bacterium
TACTCCGCGCTGAGTCGAGAAAAGCCGGTTTTATGCTTGGATGATCTGTTTTCTGAGCTAGACCAGGAGCATCAAGCGCATTGCTTGAAGCTTGCTTTCGAGATCGCAGATCAGGTGTTGGTAACGGGTGTGGCGCTGAGTGCGGCCGTTAATGCCTGGCCTGGGGCGCGTCGGATATGGAAAGTCGAGCTTGGCACGTTTACTGAAGAATTGGTGTAGTCGGGGAACGCGGAGAAGCAAACGCAAATTTATCAGTTTGTTCCACTTGGAATGGCCATAGGGTAGTTGCACCACGCCATCATTTTGGTGGTGATGCCGCAACGTGTGATGTGGTTAGCCTGTATCCACGAGTTTTATGGCGTCGTGACGGATTCGCGTTTCAAAGTTCCGTCAACCCCAGATGAAGCTCTGGGGATGATCGGGGCACTTTTAGCGTCGCCGACGGTGCAAGTGATCGGCGAGTCGGTCATGCACTTCGAGTTGCTCTCATCCTTGGTGCGCAGGGCCAAACTAACCGTCGCAATAATTCACGATGCGCGCATTGCCGCAATTTGTCTAAGTCATGGCGTACGAGAGCTTTTGAGTGCCGACCGGGATTTTTCCCGTTTCCCGCAGCTGAAGGTACGCAACCCATTGATTGGTATGTGATTAGCCCTTCTTTCGTTTTCCTACGAACCAACCGGGCGCACAAGCCATATCGCGCTACTACAAGATTTCAGGTCCTACGCCGACTAAACTAATTGCTAAGCCGTGGGGATATTGCAAATGTAGCCGCTCTGCGTACCGTCGCCATTGCCGCGATGGTTGCCATCATCACTTGGCGGCAATTGCACACCGATAGAGCGCGCCTTAAGCATGAGCTATTTGATCGCCGATATGTGATTTACGAGAAAATCGCGGCGTTTCCAGCAACAATTAGGATCGGGGGAAAAGTTGGCGAAGGAGCTGATAGGTTATTTTTAAGGGAGACAAAGCTCGCTTACTTCGCATTTGCTTGTGATGAAGCGGTAAAGAACGTCGTCAACCGGCTATAAAGTATTTCGGTCGACTTGCTCGCCGCTGAAGAAGATTTCAAAGGGTTAGAAGGTTCCGAGCCCACAGCCAATCTAAAAAGCAAAAATAAACTTAAGCAAGAACTCGCACAAATATTGGAATCACTTCCAATTATCTTTACTAAATATCTTCGCCTTGGTCACTAGCCAGTGACCACGCCAAAAACGTTTCAGCCGTTTCACCCACGCTATTTCTGGCCGCCGCGTCGTCGCCGATTGCCTATCTGATTCGTCAGACAGCAGCGCCTGAGGCAGTTGAAGTTGGTGCAGCCAAGATATTTGGCCAAGCTTTATGTTGGTTCAAAGCAGCAAAGTTCGCTTACCAAGTTAGCACCGGGACTAGCGCAACTGCATGACTAGTTGCGCAAGTCTGGAGACCGATGTTGACCACTCTGCCTGGTTCCACGTGGAACGATCGAAATACGTGATGACGCGTCGTTGCGTCATCACTGTGGATACACCCGGTCTTATTTCGCCGCAACCGCGACGGCACCAAGTTTAATAAACGCTGCATTCTTCTCGACCGTTTTCAAGCCTATGCCTTTGACTTCAGTGAGCGCATCGGCCGATTTAAACGCTCCGTGTGTAGTTCGGTACGCGACGATGGCTTGGGCTTTGGCATCGCCGATGCCATCTAGTGAATCCGCTAATTCGCTGGCGTTTGCCGAATTGATATTGACCGCTTTCCCAGCAAATGCTGCAGGGCTAAGTGAAAGTGCGGCGAATGCGAGAGCAGCTAAAATCTGATTGAAAGCGTTCATAAGTTTTCCTTGAATTTGAGTTTTGGGTTAAGGTTTCGAGCGACCCGCAGCGGGCGGGGTAGAGAAACTCTAAGCCGCTTTCAGACTCGGCGAACTCGGTGCAATCGGAACGCGGGGTCAGATTTGTCTGAAGTCCACGCATGACGAGTGCTAAGATCCCACACGCTAACGCTCAAAAAAACGCGTTATTTTGTACTGATAGTCCAATGCCGCTCCTTCTGCTATTTGTTTTTCCCTTGGCTCCGTTGGCATTGATCTGGCTCAGATATAGCCGCATCAACGCTTACCTTGAAAATCACGGTTGTGAAGTGCATAGCAAACGGCGCTTGCCAAAGCTGTCGCGTTGGTATTCCTACGGCCGTCAAGTCGAATTACCGTGCTTCGAGGTTTGCTATCGTGCAAAGGACGGCAATGTTTATCTCGACCTAATTCAATACTCGAATCTTACCGGCGTCAAAAGTCTAGGGCGTCGATTTTTATCCGGTCACTAGCGGGGCGCAGTCGCGCCACTGCCGCCGCGCTACGCCTTAACGCCACACGCGCTATACTTCAAAAGTTAAGCTGCCTAGGCGTTTTCATGCATTTGAAATCGCGATTTGCGGGCGCTGTCCGAAGAAAAAAAATCCTAAAATTATTCCAATAAGTTTTGCCCAAGCAAAACGCTCAAACGAATGAAACCATGCACATGATTGAAAACGAAGACCTTCCCGCCGACGGCCAAGGCAACGGCACGCCCGACACCTACGATTCCGCCTCGATCAAGGTCTTAAAAGGTTTAGACGCGGTACGCAAGCGCCCGGGCATGTACATCGGCGATACCGACGATGGCACGGGCTTACATCACATGGTGTTTGAGGTGGTGGATAACTCCGTTGATGAAGCGCTTGCGGGCTATTGCAATAACATTATCGTGACAATTCACAGCAACGGCTCGGTCAGCGTGCAGGATAACGGCCGCGGCATTCCGGTGGGCATGCACCCGGAGGAGGGCAAGTCGACCGCGGAAGTGGTGATGACCGTGCTGCATGCGGGTGGCAAGTTTGACGATAATTCCTACAAAGTATCGGGCGGCTTGCACGGCGTCGGCGTATCGGTAGTGAATGCACTTTCTAGTTTGCTTGAGCTGACGATCTATCGCGATGGCGCGCAGTGGGGCCAAAACTATCATTTAGGTGTGCCGCAAGCGCCGGTGACGGAGATCGGCAAGACTGAGCGGCGCGGTACGACCGTGCGATTTTTGCCCAGCACCGAGATTTTCACTGACGTTGAATTTCACTACGTGATTCTGCAGCGCCGTTTGCGTGAGCTGGCATTTTTGAATTCAGGCCTGCGCATTGAGTTGATAGACGAGCGCGACGTGGCGAACCACGATGTATTTCAATACGAAGGCGGCATTAAGAGTTTCGTCGAATATTTATCGGCGGCAAAAACACCGCTGCATCCCCACATTATTAATTTCTCCGCCAAGGCTGAAGGCGGGATTGTTGTTGACGTGGCGATGCGCTGGACCGACGCTTATCAGGAAGGCGTGTATTGCTTCACCAATAATATTCCGCAAAAAGATGGCGGGTCGCACTTAGCGGGTTTCCGCGCGGCAATGACGCGCACGATGAATAATTTTCTTGATGCTAGCGGCTTGCTAAAAAAGGAAAAGTTGGATTTATCGGGTGATGATAGCCGCGAAGGCTTGATCGCAGTGCTAAGCGTGAAAGTGCCGGATCCAAAATTCAGCAGCCAAACCAAAGACAAGCTGGTGAGTTCAGAAGTTAAACCGGCAGTTGAAGGCGCGGTCGGCGCAAAATTATCTGAGTTTTTGCAGGAAAATCCGGGCGAAGCCAAAGCCATTTGCGCGAAAATTATTGAAGCCGCGCGCGCGCGCGAAGCAGCGCGCAAAGCGCGTGATTTGACTCGCCGTAAAGGCGCGCTGGATATCGCTGGCTTGCCCGGTAAATTGGCCGATTGCCAGGAAAAAGATCCCGCCTTGTCGGAACTGTTTTTAGTCGAAGGTGACTCCGCCGGTGGCTCTGCCAAGCAAGGCCGCAATCGCAAAAATCAAGCGATCTTGCCGCTCAAGGGCAAGATATTGAACGTCGAACGTGCGCGTTTTGATAAAATTATTAGCAGCCAAGAAGTCGGCACGCTGATCACCGCGCTCGGCTGCGGTATTGGAAACGACGAGTTTAACATCGACAAACTGCGCTACCACCGCATTATTATCATGACCGATGCGGACATCGACGGCTCGCACATCCGCACGCTGCTGCTGACTTTTTTCTATCGTCAAATGCCGGAATTGGTTCGCCGCGGCCATATTTACATCGCGCAACCGCCGTTATTTAAAGTTACCCAGGGCAAAAATATTATTTATTTGAAGGATGAAGGCGCACTGGCGGCGTATCTGGTTTCGAACGCAGTGGATGGCGCTGGCTTGGCACCGGGCGAAGGCGCACCGCCGATTAGCGGTGTGGCACTGGAAAACTTAATGACACGATTTGATGCCGCCACCAAACATCTAGATCGCATGGCGACCCGTTTTGACCGCGGCCTGTTAGAAGCGATGATCGATTTGGCGCCGGTGTCTGCGGAAACCTTTGGCGATAGTGCCGCACTGCATAGCTGGGCGCAAAGCCTGACCAAGCGCTTGGAAAAAGGCTCGCTCGATGCCCCTCGCTACGTCATTAACGTTATTGGCGAAGAACCCAGCGAGTCCATTGACTCGGCTACGCCTCAGAGACGCGCTATTTCATTAACGCGCCGCCACCACGGCTTAAGCTCGATCCAAACGCTGACCTTGCCGTTCTTCCAGAGCCCCGATTACCGTCCGATTGGCGATTTGGCGAAAGACTTATTCGGGCTGATCCAAGCCGGTGCCATCGCCATGCGCGGTGGCCGCAGCGAGCCGGTGGATAGCTTCAAAACTGCCTTTACTTGGCTACTGGAGCAAGCACAGCGCAATCGCGAAATCGGCCGCTTCAAAGGCTTGGGCGAGATGAACGCGGATCAGTTGTGGGACACCACGGTCAACCCAGATACCCGCCGCTTACTGCATGTGCGCATTGAAGACGCGATTGCCGCCGATCAAATGTTCGGTATGCTGATGGGCGAAGAGGTTGAGCCCCGCCGCGTGTTTATCGAAGAAAACGCGCTGAAGGTGGCGAATTTGGATGTTTGATGAAATCGGCGATGCGCTATTGCTTGTCGGTGGCGCTCGTCGCGTTGTTTTCAGAGATAAATTTGAGAGCGCTTGGTGGCAAAACGTTCCACGTGAAACACTGAGCTGAAGACGGCCAGATTAGCCCGCGCAATATTCGACGCACAGCTTTGTAGCTACGGTTGCCAATGCCGGGCTTGCTCAATTGAAACCGTATCCAATCCTGCGCACTGCGCCAAACTAATCGCTAGCGAGCGCGCACGTCAATCTAGTGCAGCGTTACCCAATAGCCGCCAAAGCCGCCGCCAAATCAGCAAAGCGAAACTTGTATCCCAATTGCAGCAGTTTGGCCGGCAATATTTCTGCGCCTTCCAGTAGCAAAGGCGCGCGTTGACCTAACACCGGGCGCAATGCGAAGCCCGGAATACGCCACAGCATTGGCCGGTGAAGTTGCTTTGCTAGCGTTGCGGCGAATTCCTCGTTTGTAGGTGCATGTGGCGCAACGGCGTTGATGGCACCGTTCCAAGTGGTATCAAAGCCCGCTTGCGCGAGCATCGCGACGACATCATCTAAATGCACCCACGCGAAGTGTTGTTTGCCACTCGCGAGCACCGCACCGCCACCCAGCAGCGTCGCCAAGCGCATCATTGGATAGACTCCGCCGCCTTTACCCAACACCACACCGATGCGCAGATTCACTATGCGCAAGCCAAACCCGCTGGCGCTGGCCGCTTTCGCCTCAATGGCCTGACATAGCTCTGCAGCAAAACCCAGTCCAGGCGCGCTAGTTTCGTCAAGTTGCCCGGCCGACTGTGTCGGGTAGACGCCAACCGCGCTGGCTTGCACCCAGGCTTTGGGCGGGGATTTTGCTCGCGCTAAAAAAGCCAAAAGCGCATCAGCGCCGCCCATTCGACTCGCCATCAACACCTGCTTGCGCCCAGCGGTCCAGGGCCACGCCATAACATTGGCCCCGGCTAGATGCACGATCGCATCGAACTGCGCATTATCGGCAAGCTCGCTTGCACCGCTAAATGCGGTAACCGCGCCCAAAAGCTTGCGCGCTTTTTCAGGGTTGCGCGACAGCACCGTCACCTGTACGCCCGCAGCCTGCGCCGCCTTCACCAAAGTGCTTCCAATAAAGCCGGTAGCACCAGTAACCAACAGCCGCTTAATTCCGCCGAAATCATGCATCGCCGCGTCCTCTTTATTCACGCGGGAATTAAGCCCGCGAATTTTTATCAGTGACTTCAGAAATCAAGCACTCATCATTGCTGCAGTGCCCGATCAAGCCATA
>JAYTAO010000596.1:0-2485 GCA_043737435.1 Rhodanobacteraceae bacterium
GCTTGTCCACTGAGCGTTCAAATAGTTTCGCTACGCCCGGGATGTAAAGCACCGCTTGATTGGCATCAAAAGGCACCAAGCCGAGCGCTTTGTCGGACGAACCGGGTGAGAACTGATAATGCACAATGCCGTTCGCTAACGCATATTTGAGATCGGCCAACAGCGGATGTGGCGCTTCACCGGGAAAGGCGCGCAGGATCAGGGCTTGGTTGTTCGCGCTATCAAAACGAATGTCCCTGCCATCGAGGGTGCGCAATAAAACGCCTGTGGCATCCGTTGCTAAAACCAAATGCAATTCTTGACCTGCAGCTGCGGGAGGCGCAATAAAATTGAGCCGCTGCGGGCGGTCAAAATCGCTTAGCGCTAGGCGAAACAGTGCAAACACCGGTGCGCCCGCCTTGCTGCCGCGCAAGCCTACAAATACCTGTTGTTGATTCGGCACCAGCGCGACATCCAGCTGCACTGGTGGCGTAGAACTAGGCCCGCTGATAAACCAACCTTCCGCCAGGGCAAAGGCGCGCACCCAACTGCCGCTGAGCAATACATCATTAACCCCGATGCGCCTATTGCTAACCAACAGCTGAGGATAAGACTGGCCCGACAGGCCTTTGCTATTGAAGTTTAAGCCGTCGTAATCACTGGAGCCGCCGATGATGGGAATCGTGGTTCCGATTAACGCTGGCGCCGCGTACGGCGTGCCTAACGCTTCTAACAATTCGCTTTCATTATTGTCCAGTCGCACGATCACTTGGGATACAGCTAAGCTAGTGGCGCGATCCGTAGCTTCAATACGATAGTCACCATCGCGTGCGATTTCGCCGGCGGCATCTTTGCCATCCCACAGGAACTCGGCGCTGGTGCGCGCACCAGGAAGCACCTCGCGCCGTACTTCGCGCAAACTCGCGGCGCGCAAAATTCGGATATCGATTTCACGCGGCTGCGAGAATCGAAACACCGCCCGTGTGCTGTCTTTTACGCCATCACCGTTCGGCGAAAAAAACAGCTCGCTGGCAAATTGATTGCCACTTTGAGTCAGAAAGCTCAGTGCGGCTTGATTATTTTGCTCATTGCCTTCCAGCACCGTATTGGCCTGATCAAGCTTGACGATAATCTCGCTTGCGCCAGACTGGGCGCCAAAAGTCCAGGTGAAGATGAGCTCCCGGCTGCTGTTGCCTGGAAAATTGGCAACTACTTGCGTGCCGACCAGGGTTTCGCCTGAGGCCGAGGCTTCAAACACCTCAACGCTAACCCCGCTAGCTGGCTGTTCACCGATGTTGGCAATATTGATTCGCGCCAACACACTTTGGCCAATAACAGGCGCAGACGGTTCCAGGCGAATATCCGCAACGCTGGCCGCAGCGTCGGGTAAGGACAACACATGCAAGGTTTTGAAATCATCGTTATCGCTTTCGTTGCGTTCGCTGATTGTGTTCTCTGGATCAATACGCAGATAGAACACGCGGTCCCCGGCGAGCGCTAAATTTGGCACATTAATCATGACGTCCGCGGTCGAGTTTGCCGCCATAGGTGCCAGCGTTACGCTGCCAATTGCCCCACTTCCCGCATCCGGATTGCCGATGTAGGCGCGCACCAAAACCGGCTGCACACTGGCAGCGCCATAGTTGATTGCGCGCGCGCTGAGTTGCGCACTGCCATTTTGCAACGGCGGTATAGGCGTGATCGCGATGGAGCCAAATTGAAAGCTTAAACTTGGCTGCGTTGCTGCAGATGCGTTAAGACTAAGCTGCGCCACGTTGTTTTGTTCATCGGATTCAGTCAGCGCATTTTCCGGGTCTAGCTCCACGCACACGCCGAATGCACCAGCTTGTGGAACGCGCAGCGCAAAGCTGCGCTCCACCGTGGCACCCGGCGGAATTTGTAAGGACTGCACCACATCGCCCGCCGCGGGTGCTCTACACGATCCAATGCTGGCCTGCGCCTTAAAGTTCGGCGTTACCACGCCACTTTTATTGCGAATGCGTACCTTGAACGGCACAATGTCGCCTGCAATCAGTGCACTGGGCTCGACTGAAATATCGGCCGCCAATACTTCAATGTCCGCATTAATTTGGGTCGATAAAACGAAACTCAGCTCGTTATTGCCTTCATTTTCCTCAGCAATCGTATTCGCAGGGTCCGCAACTAGTACCAGCCGGAATTCATCGGTCGCATTGAAATTTTGAGCTAGGGTGAAGGTGATTTCAGACTGCGCAGCAACATTGAATGTGGCCCGGGTTAACTCGGCGCGCCCGGCGAGCTGGCGCGCCATCAGCGCCACTACGACCTGATTGGCGGCGGTTTTCCCTAAATTTCGTAGCACCCCACGAAACTGCACCGCGCTTGGGAAACTGGTGACCCTGCCGGGGATAGTCTCAAGCGAGTCCAGCAAGAGTTCTGCTGACACCGGTGCTGGTGCCACCTGCACTGGCAAGGAACCAACATTGTCTTGCTCGCGCCTCTCGTCGATGACTTGCTCGGTGTCCAA
>JAYTAO010000597.1:0-2485 GCA_043737435.1 Rhodanobacteraceae bacterium
CGAAAACAGATGCTTAAAGCCGCGTTCTGGCGCATTCAAAAACTCCTTGGTCACTTGATAATGCTCTGTTTCATGGTACGCGACGGCACGAATACCGTCGTCTTCATTTCGGCTTTCCAAATAGAAACCAAGCTACTGCCAAAAAAATTAAAACCAAGCCTCGAACAGCTCCTTCTCCCCACTATGAGGTTTATTCGGAGCCCAACCGGACTATGGGGAGAAGGTTGGGATGAGGGGTGGGCAGTTAATCACACGACCTCACTATTGGCCGCATTCCAAAACGTATCAAACACCAGCTTTAGGCCGAACCACCAAGCGTAAACGACTGTCGATGTTTGGCACCTTGCATCGCTAAGCAAACCGTGCGCGAGTTCATTGCGTAAGTTCGGCCCAACTGGGTCGCAAAAAAGCGCCGCCAACTCAAAAGCAATGTTGTCGCCAAATATTTTTTTAATTTCAGGAAGTTTCACCAAAGCACTCAAACCGTTTTCGGTTTCTATGCCATCTTTCAAAGTACTGGTTTTGATTTCGCGGGCTTGAAGTTGTGTACGTACCATGTTTTCTATTTGCGGAATCATCAGATGTAGTGCCGTCGCAAAATCACCATCAAATCCCATATACAGCGCGCGCCCAACAAGTCTGATTCGATCCAAAGGAACAAGTGGTGACACTTTGGCAATAGCAGCTAGGTCTTGCTCCCGAAATCGATGCTCTAGATTTAAAACCTCCAAGGCCGGCCAAATTATTGCTTGCACCACCAAATCTATATTGATTTGATAACCGCGAACCATTTCTTGCCAAAGCTTTGTTTTGTATGCGTCGGCTTCTGGATCGTTAACCCCAACTGCTGCCGCTTTCGCAGAAATACGTCCGTCGTGTGTGAGTTGCGAGGTTGAAAATAACTGCGACAGCGGAGATTGATTGAGAATCATCTCTGCGGCCTTACGCGCTTGAGCTTCGTTTGCTTCATAAAGGTTAGCAAATAACCCTATTGCAATCGCGATAGGTTTCCCACGCACCTGACGCTGCACGGAAGCCACGATATTGGAAATATCGATTGGATCTGTTTTGATCTGCGGCATTTCGCTGCGCGACAGCTTACCTGCATTGCGCATCGCAATGTGTAGCTCGCCAACCCGTGCATTTAGGCCACGATTCTCGAGTTCGACTTTTGGGATAAGTCGATAAATTTGAATGGATTTTTCAAATTTTCCGATCGCAAGAGTCTGAAGCGGCTGAATTTCTGCCTCTTTAACCCAGCCCTCAGCGCGGCAAACAGTCATGTCAATTACCTTGCTAACGTTCTTGCTGCGTTTGTACCAACTAGCTGCAGCCTCGAAATAATCGCGTGATTTTTGGTGATCAATGGCCGCTTGGAACTGGATCGCCATCAACTCTAGCTTTTCGGCAATTTCAACGCAGCGTGCATTTTCAAGCGCCTGACTTAACAACAATTCGCTCAGCCAAAAACCTAAATAACCCTGCATAGACGTCGTACGATTAAACGCAATTAGGATCGTTGCCTTCATTTCTGCCAATCGTTTGCCCGCGCCACCGCCTAGTAAATTGCCTAAAACTAATGCCCGCTCCCAGCATTCCCGGCCGTCGCTCAACCACGAGTCCAGGTCCAGCGGAACTCGGCGATAGGCATCAATCGCTAACAATGCAAGCGCAGGAACCTTTGGCGTTGAAAGTAACCACGCTAAATCTGCAATTCGTGCTTGCAGCCAGGGCTCGTCTATTTCTTCACTGAACTCGGCAAACCCAGCAATTTCTGATGGACGGAAGTCTTTGAGCGCGCATTTGTTGTAGAAGTTGAACGGTTCGTTCGTGCTTGTCGGAGTGAGCGTCAATTCACACGCCTTTGCCATTAGCCAAAGCGCATGACCGTGCGACTCTCGACCGTCGTCATAAGTCAATTTAGCAGCTGTAAAAAGGGCGATGTACAAACTAAAGTAGCCTTCGCGATCCCAGTCGCTGATTGCGGCTTTCCAACTACAGTTGCGTAAATCATGAATGCTTACGTCGGCTCGACTTGAGAAATTATTCATGGTGAAAGTTTCTTAATCCACAGGAAATTCTGTCGTGTACTGAGTCTAGCGAATTGAGTAGTCGTCTAGTGCTGTCAACCCCTCATCCCAACCTTCTCCCCATAGTTCGGTTAGGCTCCGAATTAAACCCATAGTGGGGAGAAGGAGCCGTCTGAGGCAATAGGCATGCCCAGCCAAGTTTTTCCAAACTCGCGCTGGCTCATCTTTTTGGTGCTCCCGCAAACTGTCGCATCAAATCAAAGCCCTACCGCTTCAAATTATAGAAATTTCGATCACAGGCGCTAATACTCCAAGCATCTCTTGACGAACCGCAGCGGCAAAGCGAATGTACGAGCACCATGTTTGACACCCACTGCCACCTAGATGTGAGCGAATTTGTCGATGATCGCGCGCAGGTGCTGTTGCGCGCGCGCCAGCGCGGCGTGCATTCGCAA
>JAYTAO010000598.1:0-6222 GCA_043737435.1 Rhodanobacteraceae bacterium
GAAGCACTGGCCTTGGCTGGTTAAAGGATATTTATGACTACAAATAAGAAGGTTATTGCCGGTATTGACGCCGCAGTGATTAAAACCGCGTCTATTGAGGCATTAAAAAAACTGGCGCCAGCATCAGCGATCAAAAACCCGGTCATGTTGGTGGTTTTAATCGGCACGCTGCTCTGCTTAGCTTTGACCATCCAGGGTGGCGTGGCACACGCGCAGTTTGGCTTTCGCTTAAGCGTAACCGCGATATTATTCATCACAGTTTTCTTTGCAAATTTCGCCGAAGCAATCGCCGAAGCGCGCGGCCGGGGACAAGCGCAAAGCCTGCGCGCGGCACGCGCGGAATTGATGGCGCGCAGACAGAACGGTGATGGTACTTTCAGCGAAAATGTGCCGGCATCGAATCTGCGTAAAGACGAACTCGTGCTGGTGCGTGCCGGGGAAATGATTCCAGCCGACGGTGAAATCGTGCGCGGCGTCGCCAGCATTAATGAGGCGGCGGTAACCGGTGAATCCGCACCGGTGTTGCGCGAAGCCGGTACGGATCGCTCGGGCGTGATCGGTGGCACCAAGGTGTTGACTGACGAGATTTTGATTCGTGTTGCCGATGATCCGGGCTCGAGTTTTCTGGATCGCATGATTGCGCTGGTAGAAGGTGCGTCGCGCCAGAAAACGCCGAACGAATTAGCCCTCACCGTATTGCTGTGCGCAATGACGCTAACGTTTTTGGCCGTGGTCGCCACGCTTCCCGCCATTTCAGGCTTTGTCGGTGCCAAGCTGGATGTGGTGGTGCTGGTCGCTCTTTTAGTTTGCTTGATTCCCACCACGATTGGCGGATTGCTCCCGGCGATTGGCGTGGCAGGCATGAACCGCGCGCTGAGCGCGAACGTGCTGGCAAAGTCCGGTAAAGCCGTGGAAATCGCCGGCGATATTGACACGCTGATGCTGGATAAAACCGGCACGATTACTTACGGTGATCGTCAAGCGACCGAATTTTTTCCGTTGGCCGGCGTCTCAAAAACGCAATTGCGGGACGCCGCGTTGTTGGCATCATTGGCTGACCCAACCCCGGAAGGCAAGTCGATTGTAACGCTGGCGCGCAAACAAGGCTGTGCTTTGCAAGAGCCGACAAACCCGCATTACCTCGGCTTTAGCGCGCAAACGCGCATGTCTGGGGTGGATCTAGCGGAAACGAACGGCACGCGCCAAATTCGTAAAGGCTCGGGCGATGCCATCCAAAAATGGGCGGCCGCTGCGGGTGGCGTGCTCAACGCAGCGCTGGGCGCAGAGCTAAAGGCGCGCATTGAGCTCGTGGCGCGCGCGGGCGGTACGCCACTGGTGCTAGCGGATAACGCCCATATTCTAGGCGTGATTGCACTGAGCGACGTGGTTAAATCCGGCGTGCGCGAACGCTTCGCTGAGCTGCGCGCGATGGGCGTACGCACCATCATGATCACCGGCGACAACCCGCTAACCGCGGCCGCCATTGCCGCTGAAGCGGGCGTGGATGATTTTTTAGCGGAGGCGACGCCGGAACAAAAGCTGATGAAGATCCGTTCCGAACAAGCCGGCGGACGCTTGGTGGCGATGGTGGGCGATGGCACCAACGATGCGCCTGCACTGGCGCAAGCGGATATTGGTTTGGCCATGAACGCGGGCACGCAAGCGGCGAAAGATTCGGGCAATATGGTCGATTTGGATTCCGATCCGACCAAGCTTTTGGAAGTGGTGCGTATCGGCAAGCAACTTCTGATCACGCGCGGCGCGCTGACCACGTTTTCGTTAGCAAACGATGTGTCAAAATATTTCGCGATTATTCCTGCCGTGTTTGTCGCCAATTTGCCGGCATTGGCCGGCATGGATGTAATGAAGCTAAGCAGTCCGAATTCCGCCGTGTTGTCCGCGCTGATCTTTAACGCCCTGGTGATTCCGGCGCTGATTCCCTTGGCCCTGCGCGGTGTGGCATTTCGCGCGTTGAGTGCCGAGGCGTTATTGCGCCGCAACTTATTGATTTACGGCTTAGGCGGAATTCTGCTGCCGTTTGTAGCGATCAAATTAATCGACGTGGCGCTTAGCGCCGTGATGGGAGCTTGAAATGAAAGATACTGAACAACTCGACCGCAATACCAGTGCACCCCGCACGCTGGTCGTCTTCGCGCTACTCGGCACGCTGCTGTGCGGTGTGCTCTATCCGGCGATCGCAACACTGACAGGCGGCGCATTATTTGCATCCCAGGCGCAGGGCAGTTTAATAAGCAAAAACGGCGTTGTGGTTGGCTCAAGCCTGATTGCCCAACCGTTTAGCGCGCCGCAGTATTTTCAAGCACGGCCCTCGGCGGCCAGTTTCAATCCGACCGCCGCCAGCGGCAGCAACTGGGCGCCGAGCAACCCGGCCTTGCGTGAGCGCATGGCAGCCACCTCAGCCGAAATCAGCGCACGCGAAAAGCAAGAAGCGGCGGCGATTCCAGCGGATCTAATCAGCGCCTCGGGATCCGGGCTTGATCCGCATATCTCACCTGCCGCCGCCTATTTTCAAGGGCAGCGTGTTGCTTCCGCGCGCGGCTTCAGCTTGGCGCAAGTGCGCGCGCAAATTGACAGGCATACCGAGCCGCCATCGCTGGGCGTATTTGGTCAAGCGCGGGTGAACGTGCTGCTATTAAACTTAAGCCTAGACCAAGCTGAGTAAGCCAGTGAACCACGAACGTAGCGATGCAGACCGCACCACGCAAGCCAACGCGCTGTTAGCTAGCGCGAAATTTGCATCGGGCGGCCAGCTCAAAGTGTTTTTAGGCGCGGCTCCTGGCGTGGGTAAAACCTATGCCATGCTTAGCGCCGCGCGCGAGCTCAAGCGCCAGGGCGTGGATGTTGTAATCGGCGTGGTGGAAACCCACGGCCGCGCGGAAACCGAGGCGATGTTGGCTGGCCTAGAGCTGTTGCCGCGCCGCTTGAGCACGTATCGGGAACATAAACTTGCCGAGTTTGATATTGAAGCGATGTTAGCGCGCAAGCCAAAAATTGCGCTGATGGACGAGTTAGCGCACAGCAACGCACCGGGTAGCCGCCACGAATATCGCTATCAAGATATCGCCGAACTGCTAGATGCTGGCATTGACGTGTATTCCACCGTCAATGTCCAGCACTTGGAAAGCTTGAATGATCTGGTTATGAAACTAACCGGTGTGCGGGTTCGGGAAACGGTGCCCGATAAGTTTTTTGATCGCGCGCGTGATGTGGTGCTGGTGGATTTGCCACCGCGCGAGCTGATTGAGCGGCTTAAGCAGGGCAAGGTTTATGTGCCCGAACAAGCGGCCAGTGCATTAAATTCATTCTTTTCTGCCAGCAACTTGACCGCGTTGCGGGACTTGGCGGTGCAGCAAGTCGCGGATCATGTTGACAGTGATTTGCGCGAACATCTGGCCGCGCGCGGACTTAATCCAGTGCCGATACGTGCGCGGGTTTTAGTCGCCATCGACGGCCTAGAAAACAGCGAATATTTAGTTCGCGCGGCGCGCAAATTGGCGGAACGGCGCAACGCGCCGTGGACGGTGGTCTATGTCGCTACCCCATCAATGGCCCAAGAACGTCAAAACGCGGTTGCGAAAGCGTTTGCGTTAGCGCGCCGTTTGGGTGCGGAAACCACCACTTTGTATGGCTCCTCAATCGTCGATCAGCTGTTGGCGTTTGCCAGCAGTACCGCGGTGTCTACTATCGTAATCGCGCGCACCCGGGAGCGGCCGCTGATGCGAATCCTCAACCGCACGTTGACGCAGCGTTTGCTGCAAAAAGGCGCGCAGTTTGAGCTAACCATCCTCAATACTCCGTATGCCAAACCGCAGACTCGTAGCGCGCTACGTTTAGGGCCGCTGGCGATTAGTGGCTGGCAGGAATACGGTTTTGCCACGCTGGTCGCCTCGGTCGCGGTGCTGCTAGGCGTGCTAGCCGAGCATTTTTTAAACTTTAATGATGTATCGACCATCTTTCTAACTGCCGTGCTGTTGGTCGCCACGCGATCGCGCTTGGGCGTGGCGTTTTACACCGCTGGCATGTGTTTTCTTGCCTATAATTTTTTCTTTACCAGTCCGCGTTTTAGTTTTTCCATTGACGCGCATCAAGATGTTATCAAAGTAACGCTGTTTTTCTTGACTGCACTAGTCTGTAGCCGCTTAGCCGCAACCTTACGCGCCCAGGTTCTGAGCTTGGGTGCTGCAAATGCACATGCCGGTGCGCTGCAAAAACTTGGACAAAAATTGGCTACCGCTGCGGACGAAGTTAGCGTGTTGCGTGCAGGCGCCAAGCTGATCAACGAACAAACCGGTGCCGAGGTGGTGGTGTTATTGCGTGACGCCAAGACTTTGCAGCAAAGCATCAGCGAACCGGGCATGATTGAACTCAGCTTAGCCGACCGTGCAGCTGCGGATTGGAGCTACACGCATGCGAAAAACGCCGGGCGCTTTACCGATACACTGCAAGCGCTGCGCTGGTGGTTTACGCCGATTGTGACGCAAGACAAGCCCATCGGCGTACTGGCGTTGCGCATGCCGGAGAGTATTGAAATATTACTGCCCGAGCAGGAAAGCCTGATCCACGCCATCGTGGTTGAAATCGGCCAAACACTGGCGCGCACGCGCCTGACTGAGGCACTGGAATCGGCCCGGCGCACCGGCGAAACCGAACAACTGCGCTCGGCGTTACTGGCCTCGGTCAGCCACGATTTGCGCTCGCCGTTGGCGTCGATTATTGGCAGCGCAGAAAGCCTGACGCTGTATCAAGAAACGCTGTCGATTGAAGATAAAACAGAACTAGCCAGCGGCATTTTGCAAGAAGGCAAACGCCTGGATCGCTACATCCAAAATCTTCTTGATATGACCCGGCTAGGGCACGGCACGCTGCAGATCAATCGTGACTGGATCAGCGTCGCCGAAATTGTCGGTTCGGCCACTTTGCGCTTGCGCAAACAGCTGCCGGATTTACAAATTGAGATTGACGTGCCCGCCAGCTTGCCAGCGCTTTTTGTGCATCCAGCGCTGATTGAGCAAGCGCTGTTTAATGTCTTGGAAAACGGCGCGCATTACACGCCAGTTGGCAAGGAATTGCGGGTGGCCGCACGCATCAATGAAGGCAAGCTGGAGCTGGACGTTATCGATCAAGGCCCCGGCATTCCTGAAGATCAGCGTCAGCGCATTTTCGATATTTTCTATTCACTAGAACGCGGGGATCGCGGCCGCCAAGGCACCGGCATGGGCCTTACGATTTGCCAAGGCATGGTCGGCGCGCACGGCGGCAGCGTGGAGGCGTTTGCGGCCCCGCCACTCGGCCTGGAAAATTGTGGCGTTGAGCCCAAAGGCGGCTGGCCGAGTGGCGGGGGGACGGTCGTGCGGATTAGTTTGCCGATCGCTGAGCCGAATTAGCACGAATTTTTCAAGCGCGCATTGCGTAAGAAAGCGAGCGGATCTCGATGGTGTGAGCGCAATTAGCTAAGATTTAATCGTCATTGAAATCTTCATACTACGGTGATACCTTCTGAGTATGAAAATAGCCATCTCAGTGCCCGACCCAATCTTCCACGAGGCCGAATTGCTTGCTGCCGCCCTTAACAAGTCGCGTAGTCAGCTTTATTCCGAAGCATTAGCGGGATATGTGCGTAGCCACAGCGCCTACGACATCACCCAGCGTATTAACGCGGTTTTTGAGCGTGTGGAGAAAACAGGCGATACAATATCGCTTGAACCAGCGTTTGTAGCGGCCCAATTTAGGGTATTAAGCCGTGAGGCGTGGTGAAGTCTGGTGGGCCGATATGCCTGATCCAATAGGCTCTGGACCAGGTTTGAAGCGTCCGGTTGTCATCATACAAGCCAACCCATTTAATGAAAGCCGCATTGCCACGGTGGTGGTAGTTATTATCACTTCCAATTTAGGATTGGCAGATTATCCGGGCAATGTGCGTATCAGCAAAGCTGAATCTGGACTTTCCAAACCGTCGGTGGCCAATATTTCGCAGCTGGTGACCCTCAATAGAAGCTTGCTGTCTAATAGGGTAAAAATGCTTTCATCTTCTAGTCTATTAAGAATTAACGAAGGCATCAGGCTTATCTTGGCACTATAAGTTCAAGCTCATGCCCGCCATAACCAACCCCGCCAGCGCTTTTGCCAGCGCCTTTGCCAGCTAGATCGGCATTTGCCTTAACCTCCACTCATGCAAACCGCCGCAATAAAAAACGAAGGCTC
>JAYTAO010000599.1:0-2480 GCA_043737435.1 Rhodanobacteraceae bacterium
GCGGGCATGAAGGTGTGCTGTGGCGGCATTGTCGGCATGAATGAGTCACGTGAACAGCGCGCTGGTTTGCTGGAAACGCTGGCAAATTTGCCCGAGCCACCCGAATCTGTGCCTATCAATTTGCTGGTGCAGGTGCCCGGAACGCCGCTTAATGGTGCGGAAAATCTGGATCCGTTGGAGTTTGTGCGCACGATTGCCGTAGCCCGTATTTTGATGCCGCAAAGTTATGTGCGCTTATCGGCCGGGCGTGAATCTATGAGCGATGAGCTGCAAGCGCTGTGTTTTTTCGCTGGCGCGAATTCGATTTTCTATGGAGAAAAGCTATTGACCACCGCCAATCCTGAGGCGGAAAAAGATCGTGCGTTGTTTGCGCGGCTGGGGATTAAGCCGCAGGCTGCGGTGCAAGCGCGTTAGTTGGATCCGGTTTGCCGCTTCGCCTCACCGCAAAGCACTCGCTATGGCACCCGCGCGAGTGGCCTGCCTGGCTGGGCTTAGCGCTAATTTGGTGCGTTGGGCGCTTGCCGTTTTCCGCTAATCAAGCGATTGGACGCGGGCTGGGCTGGCTCATCGCGCCGCTGCTGCGCGCTCGCGGGCGTATTGCGGCGCGTAATTTAGCACTCTGTTTTCCCGAGTTGGATGCGCCAGCGCGCGCGCAACTGCTACGAAAAAATTTGCACAATAGCGGTCTGCTATTAAGCGAGTTCGCATTCGCCTGGATGGCCTCGCACGCATCCGCGCAGCGCGTGCCGGTCAAATTCCATAACTTGAACGCGCTGGAAACAGCGCTTGCCCGAGGTAATGGCGTGTTGCTGGTCGGCGCCCATTTTAGTCATTTGGAGCTGTGCGGGCGTTTGCTGTGCCAGCATCAAGCCGGGCTGGTAGGCGGCATGTATCGCGAACATAAAAGTGCCGCCTTCGAAGCGGTGATTAAACGCCAGCGTTTAAAATATGCCAAAGCCATGTTTAGGCGCGACGAACTGCGCGGTGCGATTCGCTGGCTTAAGGCCGGGAATATTTTGTGGTATGCGCCGGATCAGGAATATCGCCGGGGCGATGTGGTATTCGCGCCGTTTTTTGGCGTGCCTGCATCGACGCTGACCGCAACGCATACGCTGGCAAAAATGACCGGTGCTGCGGTCATTGGCTTTGCGCACAAGCGAACCGATATCGGCTTTGAAATCACCTTTTCTGATGCACTTGACCAGTTTCCAAGTGCTGATCCGGTGACCGACACCGCACGCGTGAATTTGCTGATTGAACAGGCGATTCGCGCCGCACCGGAGCAATATCTTTGGCTGCATCAGCGGTTTAAGGTGCGTCCGGAGGGTTTGGCAGATGTTTATAGGTAGCAGGCACGAGCGATTCAAATGTTTTGACGCGCCGGCCCGCCTCAAACGGTTCCCTCTCCCCGTGCTAACTCTATGATTCAATTGGTAATTGTCGGCGGGGGAAGGGAGCCGTTTGAGGCAACCTCAAGTATTCGCGCGTTATTCCCCAAGGCCATATAAGTTCGCTTTATCATTGATCTGGAGGGTCCGCATTTTTGATGGCGCTTGACTACTTGTCAGCAATCTTCTCTTAGAAGACGCCGAGAAAGGCTGCTCCTGCGCCGAAGACGACCCAAAGTGGGACGCCAATTGCTGTAGCAAGTGCGGCAATACCGGCACCCTGACCACCAAAGAATGTGAGTCCTACAGCCGCGCCCTCGGGCTCGTACCACTCATCGCCGCTCCTCCAAAAGCCCAACCAAATTGCCGTCGGGATCGCGCAGGAATCCGATCCATAGTTCATGATCCGGCATTTTTGCGGTCATCTGCGGTTGCCGCTCGTTGGTGGCGCCACGCGCAACGAAGGCGGCGTGGGTAGCGCTGATATCGGAAACGCTAAAGTAGAGCGTGGAGTTTGCCCCGATAGTGCCCGCGCCGCGCGGCGTGGACAGCATAATGCGTATGCCGCCTGCGTCCAGAAAAGCTAGATTTGGGCCTGCGCTAAACAAGAAGGTCAGGCCGAGGATGTCGCGGTAGAAGCCGAGTGCGGCTTCAACATCGCTTACGGTTAGCGCAATCTGGCGGATTGCTGAGGCTTTAATTGTTGCGTGCATAATTAAGATTTTATGGGACGTGGCTTACGCAACGTCTCTGATTGGAATACCAAATCAATAGCGAACACACCACACCGAAAAAAATTGTGCTGAATTACTCCTCAGCGATCCCCACCCAACAGCGTCCCCAAACCACCCAAGACCGAGCCTTCACCGACGCCACCGCCACCGGTTTGCGGTGCGGCTGCGAAGATGCGTCCGGCCAAGCGGCTAAACGGCAGGGACTGAATCCACACATGGCCAGGGCCGGTCATTTTCGCGAAAAATACGCCTTCGCCGCCGAAAATCATGCTCTTGATGCCGCCGACTTGTTCGATATCGAAGCTGACGTTTTGCGTCATCGCTGCGACACAGCCGGTATCGACGTGCAGCACTTCGC
>JAYTAO010000600.1:0-2471 GCA_043737435.1 Rhodanobacteraceae bacterium
CGACACGGCATACAAGTCTCGCCGTCAGGCGACACGGCATACAAGTCTCGCCGTCAGGCGACACGGCATACAAGTCTCGCCGTCAGGCGACACGCAAAAAACAAGCTGTCGCCCAAACTAACTAAATCCCAGCTAAAAGATCACTAAGCAAGTGACAAAGTTCATAAGTGATTAAGCTGCTGCGCGTAGCGTTTGCATTGTTCCGATTTGCGAACGCTCTTGAGCTTTCACTATGTCCACTATTGCGCGCACCACCTTGATCGCCGCTTTTGCGCTGAGCGCGTTTGCAACAAACGCATCCGCACAGACTCGAACCCAAAATACGGGGCCAAATTCTGTGTCGAATTCTGGGCCGGGCTATGACTTTGCTCGCGTAATCAACAGCCAGCCGATTTATGAAACCGTAGAAATTGACGAAGGTCGCGACTTTTGCCGAAACGAGCAAGTGCGCATTCCGCAGTATTCCCAGGAATATTATCAGCGTCCGCGTTCGGAAACCGCCTCAGTATTCGGCGCCATTCTAGGCGGCGTGATTGGCAACCAGTTTGGTCATGGCCGTGGTCGCGCTGCTGCAACCGTTGCTGGCGTCGCCTTAGGTTCGGCGATTGCCAACGACAATCAACGCCAGGATCGGTATCGCAACCGATACGAGCGCTCCGTCGTCAGCACAGAACGGGTCTGCAGCTATGAGCCCCAGGTACGTACCGAGCGACAGCTGGTCGGTTATAACGTGCGCTATGACTACAAAGGTCAAATCGGCGAAACCACCACGCGCAGTCGACCCGGCAGCACCATCCGAGTCGCGGTTGAAGTTACCGCGATTGAAGATTAGCTTTTGGAAAATTTAGAGGCGCTAATTTAACGCAGTACTTACCAAGCGGCGTTGCCGCCTGGTAAGAATAATCTGGCGGAAGTCAGAGTACGTAGACGAACACGAACAGTCCCAACCAAACCACGTCAACAAAGTGCCAGTACCAAGCCACCGCTTCAAAGCCGAAATGGTTGTCTTTGGTGAAATGTCCGGACATGCAGCGAAACATAATAATTGCCAGCATGATCGTGCCCAGCGTGACATGCAGGCCGTGGAAGCCGGTCAGCATGAAGAAGGTTGAACCATAAACACCGCTGCCTAGCGTAAGGTTGAGTGCGTGATACGCGTGAACGTATTCGGTCGCTTGAAAGTACAAAAACAGCACGCCCAAAAGCACGGTCGCGGCCATCCAAAAGCTTAGCCAAAAACGCTCACCGACTTTCAACGCCCAATGTGCCAGCGTAATTGTGGTGCCAGAAGTCAGTAAAATCATAGTGTTAAGTAGCGGCAGGCCCCATGGGCCGATGGTTTTGAACGCGCCACCAATATTACCTGGGCCATTGGTAGGCCAGCTTGCGACGTAACCGTCATACAGTATTTGGTTGGTTGCAAAACCCTCGCCTTCGCCACCCAACCAGGGTAATGAAAAATGCCTTGCATAGAAAAGCGCACCGAAGAACGCCGCAAAAAACATGATTTCAGAGAAAATAAACCAAAGCATGCCCATACGGAAGGACATGTCTTCTTGGCTTTTAAAGCGCCCGCTGATTGATTCACCGATCACATCGCGGAACCAGCCAAACAGCATGCATAGAATTGCAGTCATGCCTATAAAGAACAGTGGCTTGCCAATCGGCTTTTCGTTCATCCAATTAGCGGCACCAAACATCATAGTAAAAAGCGAAATCGAACCAATAATCGGCCATTTGCTGCCGTGCGGAACGTAATAGCCGCCAGTTGCTGTGGATGCCATGTAAACCTCTAATTGAACGCTGAGCCGACGATTATCCGCGACTGCGCAGCTTTTGGCTACCGGGTGTAGACGTAAACGCTGGCGGGTGGGAAATTACGTAAAGTAAAGCTAGCACGGCGTACTTTTAGCTGCAGCGCTCGCACAATGGGTGCCGCTATTGGCGATTTTGGTCCGTAAGTGAACTGCACGAACGGGGCGCCTGGACTGAGCACCTCAAAGGCAGCGGCAACGATACTTTGCACAATGGCATTAGGCATATTGAGAAAACCTAAGCCCGACACCACAGCATCGACCTTTCCTGGCATAAAATTTGGCGCTTTTTCAATAATTTCGCGCAAATGCGTGGCATCTCCGTTGATCACGTGCACGCTAGGAAAATCTGCGGTTAACTTCTCCGCCATAAGCGGATTTAGCTCGACAACCATAACCTGATTCAACGGTGCTCCACGCGCAACCAACAATTTCGTGAAAACGCCGGTGCCTGCACCTAATTCAATGACGTGTTGCGCATCTTTGGGCACTTCTGTGACCATTTTTTCAGCTAAAAAACGGCTCGAAGGAACCACCGATGCGGTTGATAGTGGTGCGCGCACCCACTGGCGAAAAAATAGCCAATGTTGTTCTGCTTGCGCAAGAAAGCGCCTTTCAGCCCTCACGAGCGGTGTTTTCGCTGTGAGTGCCCCTTAG
>JAYTAO010000601.1:0-2466 GCA_043737435.1 Rhodanobacteraceae bacterium
ATTCGGACAGATTCACCTGCCGCTGGCCTTCGCGCAGAATTTCGCCATCAAGCACTGACACCGAACCGGGCAATGCGCTTAACGGCCGCCGCACACCGACGACTCGGATCGTATCGAGCTGTTCCGACGAAGCCTGCGGTTTCGTTGAACCGTCCCCAGCCGACTGCGCATGCGCCGGAAGCCCAAGCACGCAAAGGACGATCAGCAGTCGGGGACGGTGCGGGCGGGCAAGATGCGTGAACATGTCGCAATTCTCACACCACTCCGTCGACGTCCAGCACCTTGACCTTGACGATGTCGCCTTCCTTGAGCACGTCGCGTGCGACTAATCTCAGTAACGACGCACCTTAAAGATTCGCCACCCCATGCGGAACATGGGCTGCGGCGACTTTTTTTGCTGCGGCGGAGGCGACATTTTTGCTTTGATCGTCAAAAAAAATATCCGCGCCAAACGCGGCTAAAAAAGGCCCTTTGTCGCGGCCACCCAGAAATAGCGCTTCATCCAAGCGGATATCCCAATCGCGCAAGGTCAAAATAACCCGCTTATGCGCCGGTGCGCTGCGAGCGGTAACCAAGGCCGTACGAATCGGTGGATTCTCAACGCCGAAGACGGTTTGCAGACGGTGCAGCGCGCTCAAGAACCCGCGGAACGGGCCGCCCGAAAGCGGGGTTTGCGCCAATGCGCGCTCTGATTCGTGGAAGTTCGCCATGCCATGCTCGCGAAACACGCGCTCGGCTTCGTCGCCAAACAACACGGCATCGCCGTCGAATGCAATGCGAAGCTCTGGAAAACGCTGGGCGTTGGCGGCACCTGGCAAAATCATCGCGGCGGCAAAACCAGCGTCCAATGCTTGCTTCACATCTTCCGCATGCGCAGAAAGAAATAGGTCCGCGCCGAAGGCTTCGATATAGGCGTGGGGCGGCGCGCCATTGGTAAAAGCGGCACGCACAACGTCCAAGCCGTAATGTTCAATCGAGTTAAAAATGCGCAAGCCACTATTGCCGGAATTACGGCTGAGTAAAATCACTTCCACTCGTGACGCGGAATTAAGCTTGTTCAGATTAAGCAGCTTCTGCACCAACGGAAACGCAATACCGGGCCGTAAAATTTCGCTTTCATGCGCCATTTGATAGCGCGTGTAGGCGTCTAGCCCTTCGTTCAAATACAGCTGATGCGCATCGTCTAAATCAAAAAGCGCGCGCGAGGAAATGGCGACAACCAAGGTATCGGGCGCATTAGTTTCACTCATAGCCGCGCAGTCCTGATTCAATCAGCAGCAACAGCGCTTTTTCGACGATTTCGCGTGACATTGAGGGTTGCCCAGGTTTGTTCAGCACTTGCTCTGGCGAAAAAGGTATATGCACAAAGGTACCGCGCAGTTTTGGCAAAAAGCTTTGCGTTTGGCAAAGCGCGTAAAACACCTCGTTGCAGACAAATGCGCCTGCGCTAAAAGACATCTCCGCAGGAATGCCAGCGTTATGCAAGCGCTTTAACGCCAAGCTAAAGTCGAAATTCGCGAAATAAGCGGTAGGCGCATTCAAATCTATGGCTTGATGTTCCGGGCGCACGCCAGCGTTATCGCAAGCGCGCGCATGGCGGAAATTAATCGCGACTTTCTCCAATGAAATCAACGCCCTACCCCCGGCTTGGCCGACACAAAAGCACAGATTTGCTTGCAAGGCGTGTAATTGCGCGCTCAAGATCGCACTAGCTTTGCCAAACTCGGTTGGCAACTGTAGGCAATGGATTCGGTGCCCAGAAATAAGCTCGCCGTTAAAACCGCGCACCGCCTCCCAAGAAGGATTGGTGGCTTCGCCGTCAAAGGGCTCGAATCCGGTCAGCAAAATGTTCATAGGAGTTTTTGATTCAACATCGATTTTCAACGATAAACCAGCAAACACAACAAGCCCACATTTCCCGCCAAGAGCCAAAGTGCGGTTGGAATTTGCGCTTTAATTACCGCGTTGCGATCTTCAATATCTAGCAACACCACGGGAACCAAATTGAAATTTGCCGCCAATGGCGTCATTAACGTGCCGCAATAGCCACTCAGCATGCCTAATGCCGACATCACAATCGGATCCCCGTGATGTAATTTGACCACCAACGGAATTCCCACGGCCGCCAGCACCACCGGAAAAGCCGCGAAAGCATTGCCGAGCAGCATCGTCAAAAGCGCCATGGAAACGCCAAAGAGTGCCGCGCAGGCGTAGCGGTTATCGGTTGGAAAAACGCTGTTTAGATGTACCGCCAGCGCATCACCGACGCCAGACTTTGCGTAAATAGCGCCTAAAATCGCCAGCAACATCGGCAGCAACACCGGCCAGCCGATCTGGTTGAGCACTCGCGCGCCCAGGATCGCGCTCTGGTGCGGCGCAAACTTCAGATCAATGCAGGCGATTAGCAAAACGATCATCGCAGCTAGGCTAAGGCCAATCAGCGGTGCATCATTTAAAGCAAAATCA
>JAYTAO010000602.1:0-6174 GCA_043737435.1 Rhodanobacteraceae bacterium
GGTGCGTTTGGCTATTTTCCGTGGGTAGATTTTCGCCGCAATATTTTTGGCGTCTTTATGATTCGCGGCACCGCTGGCGTTGACAGCACCGTCCTACCCGCTCATTTAGACATGCTTGCGGCGGTGGAAGCGGCCATAGCATCAGGCGGCTGTGTGGAATCTGAATTCAGTAACCCGATGTGGGTTGATGCGTTTGAGGGTTGAGAACCCTGTTTGCAAGAGTCACGCGCCAAGCGGCAATTCATTTGCAACGGGAAAATGCTATTGACGCAAACTAGGAACGTCCGGATCAACTCACAACTGTCAAAAATCAAAGGAAGAAAAATATGAATATTTTCGCTTATGCCGCACAGTCCGCCGAAACCCCACTCGCCCCCTTTAACTTTGAACGTCGGGTGACGCGGGCGAACGATGTGGTTATCGAAATTTTATTTTGCGGCGTTTGTCACTCCGATTTGCATACCGCGCGCAATGATTGGCACAACAGCAAATACCCGGTGGTTCCGGGTCATGAAATTATCGGCCGAGTCCTGAGTGTTGGCGCAGACGTGACTCGCTTTAAGTACGGCGATGCGGTTGGCGTCGGATGTATGGTCGACTCCTGTCAACAATGCGCCGCCTGCGCGAAAGGTTTGGAACAATACTGCGCTGAGTTCCCGACATTCACCTACAACGCGCTGGATCGAGTTGACAAAAAACCAACTTACGGCGGCTACTCCGAGCAAATCATAGTCTCGGAAAAATTTGTATTGAAAATTCCGGACGCGTTAGATTTGGCGGGCGCGGCGCCATTGTTGTGTGCTGGCATTACCACTTGGTCACCGTTGCGCCATTGGAAAGTCGGTAAAAGTAGCAAGGTCGCCGTGGTGGGCCTGGGTGGGCTGGGCCATATGGCGCTGAAACTGGCAAAAGGACTGGGTGCCGAAGTCACTCTATTCACCAGATCGCTGGACAAGCAAGCCGATGCACGACGCCTGGGTGCTGACCATATTGTGCTCTCTAACGATGCCGCGCAAATGCAAACCGTGCTCGGGCAATTCGAACTGATCATCGACACCGTGCCCTATGTGCATGATCTCAATCCGTATTTACCGACACTCGCGCTTGACGGCACATTAGTTTTAGTCGGGTATTTGGGAGACTTAGATCCGGCGTTTAATACTGCGCCATTGGTGCTGGGACGCAAAACCGTTTCCGGCTCCTTAATTGGCGGGATTGGCGAAACTCAGGAAATGCTGGATTTTTGTGGCAAACATCGCATTACCTCAGACGTCGAAGTTATCAACATCCAAGATATCAACGCCGCTTACGAGCGCATGCTTAAGAGTGATGTGAAATACCGTTTCGTCATTGATATGGGGTCGTTGAAACGCTAGTGAGCGCGACAATGCGAACGCGCGATCCGGGCTGAAGCAGCTTGTAAGTCGCGCGCGTAAGCATGTCGAACTAACGGCTGCAAATCTTTTAAGGCATCGAAAGCGGCGCTGACAAAAATTAAAGTGTAGAGCCCGCGCTACCTTTAAAAATCTTAAAAAATCCCGTGATCGTTAGGTAACAGAGTGCTGCAGGTAAACGGTTTTAAACTAGGTGTCCGCTGCGCGCTTTCGACTCGCCTTCAACATTGCAATAAACGACTCGCCCTGCTCGCGCGCGTCGTCAAGCGCGATATGGGTGTGTGGTAGCGCACTCTGCCAAGCTTTTGGAAACCCACTTTTACCGGCTTTGCGAAATTCTGTACCCAACAGCGCCATGGCAAAACTCTTCATATCCAACGCCGAATGCCCGAACGGACTTTCACCCAAAAATCGAATGAAATACCAATAGACAAAGAGAAAATCGAATCCCGCAGGCATGGCAACGAATATTGGGCGCCCAGGTAAACTTTGAATCCAGCGCAAATAATCCGCCATCACCAAATCCGGCGCCCGCTTATTTTCCTGACACGCACGCCAAGCAACAGGTTGGGTTAGCCACCACGCCGCCATGCGTGGGTGGATGCTTGCACCCTCCATCGTTTCAAGATTGGCACTGAACTCGCTGATCACGATGCCATCGCAATTGATGGCTACTGACGCCAAACTCAACATCGAATGTAGGCCCGGAATGGGGCCATCGGCTTCAATGTCGGTGCTCAAATAGATCTCAACGGTTCTGGCCGCAATTTGCTTCACTACCACCACAACAACCCAATAATAGATCGGTCTAGAGCGACAGCTTAACTCAATCAGGCCGAATCAAAATGCGTGAACGAGTCGTTAAGAATTGGGCCGAATAACGCCTTCAGCCTGCCACTTTTCCTACCTAGACTCTAGCTTGTGCATGCTATCCTTCCGGAAACGTCTTGTTCACGCGCGTAAAACCCCAATGTATTCAACGAAGTGAACGCACTTGTTCGCTCATCGCTTGAGCTAAATACAGCCGCGCATCGCTGACTAAAACTATAAAAATCAAATACTTATAATCCAGTTTTCCTTAAATATTTTAACCTTAACTTTTGGAGTCTTCCCAATGGCGCTAGAGCGTACCCTTTCGATAATCAAGCCCGATGCCGTGCAAAAAAACGTCATCGGTCAAATTTATGCACGCTTCGAGGGCGCTGGCCTCAAAGTAATTGCGGCAAAGATGGCGCAATTAAGCCAACTTGAGGCAGAAGGATTTTATGCCGTACACCGCGAGCGGCCTTTCTTTAAAGATCTGGTGAAATTTATGATCTCTGGGCCGGTGATGATTCAAGCCCTAGAAGGCGAAAACGCGATCTTAACGCACCGTGATTTAATGGGTGCGACTGACCCAAAAAAGGCTGCTCCAGGAACCATACGCGCTGACTTTGCCAGCAGCATTGACGCCAACGCGGTGCATGGCTCAGATGCAGCCGAAACCGCGGTTCAAGAAATTGCTTACTTTTTTGCTGGCACCCAAGTCTGCGGACGTTAAATTAATTCAACTTAACTCGATTTGTTTAGCAACATAATATTTAGGAACCGCTGTGAGCGTCGAAAAAATTAACCTTCTCAACTTTGATCGTACGCAGATGGAAGCGTACTTCTTAGGACTAGGCGAGAAGAAATTTCGCGCGCATCAAATGATGAAGTGGATTTATCACCACGGCGTGACTGATTTTGAGCAAATGACCGATTTTGGAAAGGTCTTGCGCACCAAAATGGGCGAGACGGCGCACGTGTTAGCACCTAGCTTGATGCATGAACAAAATGCCGCCGACGGAACCGCAAAATGGCTGATTGGCCTGCCTGGCGGAAACGCGGTGGAGACGGTTTACATACCGGAACCTAGCAGGGGCACGCTGTGTGTGTCCTCGCAAATTGGCTGCAGTTTAGCCTGCACGTTTTGCTCAACTGGCACCCAAGGTTTCAATCGGAACTTGAGCGTTGGGGAAATCATTGGTCAGCTCTGGCTTGCGGCGCAACGCTTAAAGCACGAACAAGGCAATCGTCGAATCACTAATGTCGTAATGATGGGCATGGGCGAGCCCTTGTTAAATTTTGATAATGTCGTCGCAGCGATGAACCTTATGCGTGACGATTTCGGTTTCGGTTTAGCGAATAAACGTGTGACCTTATCGACGGCTGGCTTGGTACCGATGATTGATGCGCTAAGTGCCACTTGCGATGTCAGCCTTGCCGTGTCATTACATGCGCCAAACGATGCGTTACGTTCCGAATTGGTGCCTCTCAATAAAAAATATCCGATCGCGGAATTATTAGACGCGTGTAATCGCTATGTCAGCAAGCGTCCACGGGCATCGGTAACGTTTGAATACACCATGCTTAAAGATATCAACGACAAACCCGAACATGCCCGCGAGCTGGCGAAAATTTTGCGCACAGTGCCGAGCAAGCTCAATCTAATTCCTTTCAATCCATTTCCCGGAACAAAATACGTGCGTTCGGATGCATCCACGATTGAACGTTTTCAAACTATTTTGATGCAAGCGGGTTACGTCGCAACCATTCGTCGTACACGAGGGGACGACATCGACGCGGCCTGTGGTCAGCTTGTCGGTAAAGTGCAGGATCGAACACGGCGTCAGGCACAGCATCAGCGTGCGTTAACGGCGCAGGAAAGTTTGCTGCGCGCAGATGCAAACACGAGCGATATCATTGCTGATGAATTCAGCTATTCAGTTTTAGGAGCAGCCGCATGAGGACGATCTTGCTAGCGGCAATCGCCTTGACTTTTGCAGTGCAATTAACGGGTTGTGCTACTGGCGGGCCGGACGATGGAACCCCGCAAAGCATATCTGAACGAAACAGCGCCGCCGAAACTCAGGTAAATTTGGGGGTGGGCTATATGCAACGCGGTCATACCGAACTTGCGCTGGAACGTTTTGAACGCGCGTTAAGATTTAATTCGAAATCGGCAATCGCCTACTCAAGTATGGGCGTGTTGTACGAACAAATAGCACGACCAGATTTAGCAGAGAAAAACTATCGCCGAGCCACTGAATTAGAACCAAGAAAAGGCAACGTTCGCAACAACTTCGGTCAATTTCTATGCCGAATTGGCCGTTATGACGAAGCTGACGCAGAATTTAAAGCGGCGCTGGACGACCCGTTTTACCATACCCCGGCATTGGCAGCGTCGAATGCCGGCAAGTGTGCCCGCGCCGCAGGCCGTTTGGAAGCTGCGGAGAAATATCTACGCCTAGCACTAGTGAAAAACCCAAATACTACAGAAGCATTTCTGCCTCTCGCTAGTTTGCTTTTTGCTCGCGGCCAATCAATGAACGCACGTGCTTTTCTACAGCGGCATGAAGCATCAGGGCTTGCGCAGGATGCTGAATTTCTTAAGCTAGCAGCGCGAGTCGAAGAAAAATTGGGTGACGCCAAAGCAGCAGCTGCGTACAGAGAACGCCTGATTAATGAATTTCCAGACCCTGAGAACGTGCGCAGTACTGAAAAGTCTTCTGGCCAAGCCGCAAAATTTTCCAATCAATCTAATATCACGGAGCGGGCTCAATGAGCGCTTCTGAATTTACTTTGGCAGACCAGAGAAACGGTGCGCCAGCCCTAGGCCAAAAATTACTTACAGCGCGCGAAAAATTGGGTTTGAGCGTCGAGGACATTAGCCAAGCGATCAAAGTGCAGTCTAACGTCGTCCGTCAGATGGAATCAGGCAATTTTGCTGCGCTAGGGCCTACGGTTTTTGCTAAAGGTTTTTTACGTAGTTATGCCAAACACGTGCAATTAGGCCAAGCGTGGCTCGATGAAGAACTCGCTACTTTAGCACTTGATACCGCGCCAACATTGCTTCCATCACGTGGAGAGCGTCAAGAGCGCTCCAGCACCGCCGAGCGCGGAATGTTGGCTGCAAGTTATTTGGTGGGTACGGCAATTTTAGTTTCTGCCATTTTCGTCATCACCCACTTCGACCGTTTTGTTGGCGCGCGCTCCGAGCAAACCCCATTGCAGGTCAATACCCCGCCATTGCCGACAACCATTTCGGTGATTCCGTTGGAAACTATCGCAACGGATGCTGACTTACCCAGCACTGCTGTGGTAGGCGGCGCTCCTAGTGTTTTAAACCCGACGGAGGCAAACCCCGTCCCTGCTGACGCGCCATTGATTGTGGCGCAACCTCCAGCGGGCACGGGGCCACTTGCGAGCGCCGCGCAAACAGTTGCTGCGGATGCGCCAGCTGCCGTGGCTGCCGTGGCTGCCGGACTGGTCGCGCTGCCGAGTTTGCCCGCCGATTTACAGGCGCTGGAGCTCGTTGCTACCGGCACCGTGTGGGTAGAAATTTCCGACAGCACGGGTCGCAGATTGGAATTCAATAATCTTTCCAACGGCGTGCGAAAAAGCTACAGCGGGAAAGCCCCGTTTTCGTTGAAAATTGGTAATGCCGCATATGCCAATTTGATTGCTGGCGGAAAAGCGATAGATCTGAGTGCTTTTACCAACGGCAGCGTTGCCAAGCTAAATTTGATTGAAACCAACGGTTTATTGGTACCGAGTGCACCGAATGTGACGGTAGCGAATGCGCCGGTCGTAGAGCCACAGGCCCCGGAACTCTAACCCTATCTCCAAATATATTTATACCTACCTTAGCGAGACACAGCACTATGGCAAATGACGACGAAGAATTCGACAGCTACGAACAGTCCGAGCGGGCACGAAAGTGGTTCCAAAATAATGGGGGATCTTTACTCATTGCGGT
>JAYTAO010000603.1:0-2459 GCA_043737435.1 Rhodanobacteraceae bacterium
GCGGCCTGCACCGACGAGCTTTATGCTGCCGAGGCGGCCTATCAACTGGTCGCCGGTGGTATGGCGTTTCGCGATGCCTATCGCGTTATCGCAGCGCAAATCACGGCAGCAACGTTCGCGCCGCCGGTTCAGCAGCAATCGCCCGTTGGCCACATTGGCAGCAGCAGCAACTTAGCGCTGGCGCAGCTGAGCGCCGAGCTAGACGCGCACCAGCAAACGCTAGCCCTGCGCAGCGATGCCTATGAACACATCGCCACCACTATTTGGAATGCTTCATGAGTACTGGAAAAACCGCCGGTTTTGCCTTGGCAAAACAAAAATCAAATGTGTGCTTGCTGGCATTTTCTGGCGGCCTAGATACTTCCTACTGCGTGCTGCACCTGATTGAACGCGGCTTTACTGTGATCACCGCAAGCGTCAATACCGGCGGCTTTGATGCCCCAGAATTAGCGCGTATTGCCGCACTCTCTAAGCAATTGGGTTCAACAGCGCATCATGTGATCGAAGCGCAGCCCGAGCTTTGGCATAACTACTTAAGATTTTTACTATTCGGCAATGTACTGCGCGGCCAGATGTATCCGCTGAGCGTGTCGGCCGAACGGGTGTGCCAAGCCAAGTGCATCGCCGAGCTGGCGCTGAAAGTTGGTGCTAGCGCGATCTGCCACGGCTCCACCGGCGCCGGGAACGACCAAATCCGTTTCGACGTCGCCTTCCGCACATTAGTGCCTGGGGTACAAATCATCACGCCCGTGCGGGAGTTGGCATTGAGCCGCGAGTTTGAATTAACTGAGCTGGCCAAGGCGGGAGTGAGCTTGCCTGCGCGCGTGGGTTCCTATTCAGTCAATGAGGGGCTGTGGGGCACCAGCGTTGGTGGTAAGGAAACGCACGATTCTTGGGCGCATTTGCCGGAAGCCGCGTATCCGGCCGGCGCAATCGCATCTGACAAAGCGCCGGTCGCCATTGAAATTGGTTTTACGCGCGGCGAGCCTTGCGCACTCAATGGTGTCGCGATGGATGCGGTCGCATTAACGCATCAACTGAATCAGCTGGGTGCCAGCTTTGGCATCGGCCGCGGTATCCATTTGGGCGATACCATTTTGGGCATCAAAGGCCGCGTAGGCTTCGAAGCGCCGGGTGCGGCGATTTTGATTGCCGCACACCGCGAACTTGAGAAGTTGGTGCTTACCGGCAAGCAGCTGCAGTTTAAGGAAGCGCTAGGCAACAGTTACGGCAATTTGCTGCACGAGGGCCACTATTTCGATCCACTGGGGCGGGATTTAGAAAGCTTCCTAATTTCATCGCAAGCCAATGTCACTGGCGATGTGCGCCTGAGTCTGCGCCCATACCATGTGGAAGTGCAGGGCGTACGCTCGGCGCATTCGCTGATGAATTCCAAGGTGGCAAGCTACGGCGAAGGTGCCAGCGCTTGGAGCGGCGCGGAGGCAGCGGGGTTCGCCAAGATTTATGGCATTGCGCAACAGATTAGTTATACGCGTAGTAAGTAAAAATTTTGGTCTTTTGGCCGATGAATAAATAAATACGTTCGTGGTTTTAGCTCAGATTGACATTTCGCAAGTAGTACAAGGAAACCCGTTCGTGCTGAGCATCTCGAAGCATGTAGCTGCAAACTACAAGATGCTTTTGGCTCTGTCAGTTATTGTTCGGCTCTGCCCTTCGACAGGCTCAGGGCGAACGGATCTTTTTAAGTGACTTGGCGCTGCTCAAAACAGTCCCACCGAAAACCTATTTTTTACATCATTTAAACAAAGTCGCACACACCGTACCAAACCAGGAAACCCTCATGACCATCCAACGCATCACCGTCGACAAAATTGCCTCTAGCGTGCGCAATTTGAAGCTGACGCGCACCTTGAGTATCAGCGATAAAATCGATTGCCGTGAGGGCAGCGCGATTGCGGTGCGGGTGATTGGGGAAAAGTCCACCTACAACCAGCTGGAAGATTTGCACGGCCGCTGGATGACCCTGCACGATGGCGATTTAGTTGTCGGCGTGCTGGGCAAACGCCGGGCTCTGCATGGTTATGAGGGCGAAATGCCGGAAAGTTTAGCGGTCGGCGATCAGATCAATATGCTCAACATTGGCGGCGTGATGGGCCGATGCATTTCATTTAATCCCGATGTCGGCCCGCCGTTCAAGCTCGAAGTGCTGGGGCAAGTGCAAGTGTTTCCTGACTTCGGATCACGCGTGGGTGTGCCCGGTCATATCAGCCGGGGTGCTATTTCCGGTAGTAAGGAAGTAATCAAAATCCCGATTGTGTTTATCGTTGGCACTTGCATGAATTCCGGTAAAACCTTTGCCGCCTGCGCGATCGTGCGTGCGCTGCACCAAGCCGGTCTGCGCGTCGGCGGTGCCAAGCTCACGGGTATCTCGTTGATGCGCGATACCTTGAGCATGTACGACCACGGTGCTGAGTTGATTGCGGACTTCACCGACGCCG
>JAYTAO010000604.1:0-2451 GCA_043737435.1 Rhodanobacteraceae bacterium
ATACCGCCGCCGAAGTCCGCCGGGTCATCCAAATCATAATATCCAACCGACGCGGCCAAGTTATATTCATCGGCGACCAAAAGGCTGTAGCCCAAGTTGTAATAAATGCCGGTTTCGTTGGTATTAAAGACGTCGTTGGAGTAGCCAACCAAGCCAGTAAAGCCGGAATAACTGAGCTTGCCGACCAGTTCAGTGTAGGCAATGGGAATATCGTCGCCTGGGTAGTTGTAGCGTACGAGTTGCACATCTCCGGTTAGGCCATCAGCAAGTTCTCCCGTCCAGCCTGCGTATAGATCGATTTCCAGATTCGCACCCACAGCGCCGCCAAAGTCAACATTGGAGCCTGAGATGCCGAGATAGACACCAGATTCGGTGTAATAAGTCGTCGCGAACTGCAGTGCCGGGTCGTTCAAATTTTGCGAAATGCCGCGAAAGCGATAGTCACTAACGAAGGTCAACGTGGTAACTAACGGTGATTTCGCTTCTTCTTGCTGTTCGCTGTCTTGAGCGAACGCACCGTTCGCAAAGAAACCGAGCACTGCTGCAACTGCCGCTGATAGGAGTTTTGCTTTCATTTGTTTCCCTTGTATGAACTGGTGGTGTTGTCTGATTGTGAACCAACAAATTGCGTTTGACTACTCTAGCTCGGCTTTGAATCGTGTACATGTGTGATTCTTCCTGCCACAAGCAGATAGGAGCTGACACCCAGAGCTGTGGCCCGTAACATTGCGCTAACTTAACTGCGATCAAGTGCGGGCACTCAGGCTATGACTACACCTACAATTCCCGGCTATCGAATCGTCAGATCCTTGTCTGAAGCGAACCGAGCGAATGTCTATCTTGCCGAGCAGCAATCCTTGCAGCGTTTGGTAGCACTGAAAGTTCTTAGCTTTGCGATGAGCGATAACGAAGCCTCCAGAAGGCGTGTGATTGAGGAAGGCAAGGCTGCGGCGCGATTGACGCACCCAAATTTGCTCAGCGTTTTCGATATTGGTGAAGCGGATGGTCGGCACTATATCGCGACTGAATATGTCTCCGGCGGTACGATGCGGGATCGATTGAGCAACGGTGCGCTGGAAATCGATAAAGTGCTATCAATATTCCGTGACTTAGCGACAGGCTTAAAATTTCTGCACAGTCAAGGCTTTTTACATCGCGATATCAAACCAACGAACGTGTTTTTCCGAGAAGACGGCACGGCGCTATTGGGCGAAGCGGGCGTGGCGCGTGCGGTTAGCGGCAAAACACCGGAAAATGAGCAGGTGGCTTTCGGTAGCCCACATTATATGAGCCCGGAACGCGCCCAGGCCTTGCCGTCCGATGGGCGTTCCGATCAGTACAGCTTGGCGGTAGTGATTTGGGAAGCATTGACGGGGAAACCGCCTTTTGATGCAGATGACCCATTTCAAGTCGCGATTAAGCATATTAGTGAGCCGGTGCCGGCGTTGCCGCTGGCTTTGGCGACCATGCAGCCAATTTTGGGCCGCTGCTTGGCAAAACAACCCGAACAGCGTTTCGCCAACGCGGCTGAGTTGCTGAGTGCGATTGAACAAATCATTGCTGCGCGCGTAGCCAGCGGCCAAACGCCCAATAACAGATCCTCGAGTCATCAAGCGGCCCCGCCTAAACCGGTGGCTTCGCCACCAGCAGCATTCGATGCGAGTGCGCCGACAGCGATCATGCGCGTCGGTATCGTGGCGCTTGACGCACCTGGGCGTGATGACTCGGCAGTTACCTGGGTGGGTAACAGCACGCAACCGGTTTCTGTAGTTCCTGAGCGTAAACCAGTGCCGAAACCAGCCGCTATCGGTGAAACCGCGATATTGCCGGTTTTGGATGCGCGCAACTTGGGTGTAGATGCACCTGGCACGGGTGCCGTGACTGCTATCGTAGCCCCTGTACCCGCGCGAAAAGTTGTTGCGGCACCGTCTATTCCCCCTGCGACCGTGGTTGGCCAACGGGCGATTACTCCCGGGCAATTGGCGGCGCGAGCGTCTGCGCCAGCGGTGCCAGCAGCTACCATGGTAAACCCCGTGTATTCGGCACCTGCAGCACCGGCACCATTTACGCCGCCAGCCGCCGCACAAGGCAGTTTTAGCGCGCCTACGCCGTTTTCACCGCCACAACCTAACGCGGCGCCAACGCACCAAACGCCGGCACCGCGCAGTGATGCCAAGCGGTCCGGCGCGGCTGGCTGGCTGATTTGGATCGGAGTGCTGGGTTTACTTTGCGCCGCTGCGGCGGCTTGGTGGGTGCTTAAAGGCAGCAAGGAGCAGCCGCAAAATGTCGCACCTACGCCCGGCGCTAGTCAGCTCGGAGATGCCGCCGCGCCCGCGCCGCGTGCAAACGTCGCAACCCCGCCCGCCGTGCTAGAAACCCCGCCGCAAGCGAGTGCACAGACCGAAGGTGAAAGCCTAGATGCGCTGTCGGCGAAAGCCAGTGCGGCATTTG
>JAYTAO010000605.1:0-15024 GCA_043737435.1 Rhodanobacteraceae bacterium
ACTGACTCTAGTGCGGGTTTTTCGTCCATCGTGACTATTTGCGGGTGCGCGGCAAGCATCTGTTCGATTAAGGTTGTGCCTGAGCGCATAAAGCCGACGAGAAAAGTGGGCGATTCGTCGCTTGGTGGTGAGTTTGGGAACTTTTCGACTTGCGCGCGGCTGACCTTGTCTTCAACCCAGCCTATGTCTAGCGCTTCAGTTCGGTCAAGATGATTGATCTCGAAGGTGCTCTGTTGCGCGGCATGCGCAATATCCAACGCGCGCATCGCAGCGTCGAAGTGCCCACATTGATCTTCAACGCCAGCCAGAGTGAAATTCACATCCGCCGAAGTTCTGCTGTTGATTTTGCTGCAGTTGATCGCGCGCAACACATGCAGCGCGGCGTCCACTTGCCCCGAGCGACGCATCACCTTTGCTTGAAGCAAGCTTTGCTCCGCCGTTTGTGCTGCCGGCAGTCGCGCTAATAGTGGTACCGCTAAATTCATTTTGTTGGCGCGCTCAAATAGCGCGAGAAGGTTGTATGCAGCATCATTGTCCTCAGGATCAAATGCTAGCGCTTGACGAAACAGCTGCTCCGCTTCAACAAATTGGTCCAGTTGCATAAATGCTATCCCGGCCTGAATTTTCGTGAGCACGTCGGCATCTTGATAGTCTTTTATGGAGCGCAGCACTTGCCGGGACTGTGGCAGTTGGGCTGTTTCAATCAAGCAACGAGCATAGAGTGCGCGAACAAAAGCATCGGTCGGCGAAGCTGCAAATATCGGCGCAAGGAGATTGGACGCGGCTAAATAGTTCGCCTCGTCCATTTGCCAAATTGCAATCTCGAGCCCTAGCGCGGCGCTATCGGCTGCCCCACCAAGAGCACCTCGCAAAATTGCCAGCGCCTCGCCGGGTTTGTTTTGATCTTTTAGCGTTGCTGCCAAATTAATGTAGTGCGACGAATCGTTCGGCTCCAGCTCAATCAAACGCTTAAATTCCGTTTCCGCTACCGCAAATTCACCGCGCATCGCCAGACAGAGTGCACGCACGGCGATTGGACTTGTTGCGTTTGGCTCCAATGCCAACAGTTGATCGCAAATCGCAATGGCTTTTTCCGGTTGCTGCGCAGTAAAGTGTTCAAGGGCAACCGAGAGATTGGTCATGCAATTTGTCGCCTTTTTAGTAAATTAGATAAGTTGAAAGAATGTATTTATCTCCACTAATAGGCGGAGTGCCTTGGTGTTGAAACATCCAATAGGGCGGAAATACAAGCAATCGTCCGGCTTTTGGGGCGATGGAAATTCTCAAGTCAGGGAATTCCGTTGCTCCTCCTTCGTACACATCATTTAGATACCACAGAAAAACAAGATAGCGATTTGAGACTTCACCCAAAGCGTCAAAATGCAATTGAAATGATTCGGTTGTGCCTGCCCGATAGCGTTTTACGATCAGCTCAGCGTGTTGCCTGGGTGGACTAATCGACATCGATAATCCCAAGTCTTTATTATATTGAATAAAGGTTTCGACGATAAGTTGATTGATTTTTGTTCGAAAACTAGCGTCCGCAAGACGACCAATATCCAACTCTGTCCAGGAACTCCGCTCCAAGCCCGGTTGAATACCTGCGCCGTTGGGCTGTTGAAATCGATGCAATTGCTCAAAGCGTTCGATTAACTCAGCGCACCAGGATGGCGCGCCAGACTGATCATAAGTTCGAACAAAATGGTTCAAAGAGAGCATGGCAACCTCAACCGCTTAGAATTTTTTTACTTGGTGTACAGCACGCGCTAGGCAAATGAACCCGTAAAATGCGAAAGGGGCCAGCCTCACGGCCAGCCCCTCAGTGCTAATTAACGATGCAATACAAAGCTGGATCTAGAATTTCACGTCTGCACGGAAGTAATAAAAGCGGCCAACGGTGTCGTAAGTACGCACATCCGTGGTCGCGTTAAATCCAGAATAGATTCGTGGAGCTTGTTTATCGGTCACGTTGTCTACACCCAAAGAGAAACGGGTATTGAAGTCTTCCAAATTGAACGACCCTTGGAGATCGTGATAGGTATATGCACCGATCGTGCGACGATCTTCAAGGCCATCGCCGCTATCAACACTGCCATCGCCAAGCGTTTCAGTGATGTGGTGGATATAGCGTTGTTTCCAAGAAGCAGCCCACGGGCCCATCGACCAGCCTACCGAACCCAGACCGCGCCAGCGAGCAAAATGCCCGTTGCCACCTGTCGAGGCTTCACGGAAGTCGCCTGCGTAGCTTTGCGCCACAGCACCAGTGGTTTTGTAATTCGCGATGTAGGTCGAATCAAGGCTGAATCGGAACGTGCCGTAATCGGATTCTGGCAGCGCATATTTCATGCCAAAATCCAAGCCGTTAGTTTCAAGACGATCCAAATTTACAGTACGTGTATCAACGGTGATGACTTCGCCTGTTGCCGCATCACGTGTGTAGAGGCCACAAAGTGCTGGATTGCCAGTCTGGTAGCAACTGATCAAAATGTCGCTGGTATTACTGGAGCCGATGCCGTTCTGTAGATCAACGCGCCAAAAGTCCAATACTGCAGAGAAATTAGTTAACCAATACGGGGAATAGACAACGCCGAAAGTGGTTACCGAGCCATCTTCTGGCGTTAAAGTGCGGTTACCGCCGGTGAGCGTATTCGCCTGTGTATCGGACTGAAAGAAACGGCCGTTTGTGGGAACATTTCGGCAAGCGATATCGCGCGTTGGTGAACGTGGATTAGCCGCACTTCCGTAAAAATTGCAAGGATCAGTATAGGACTCAGCATTCTCGCCTTGACCTGAGAACAAGTCGCCAATTGTTGGTGCGCGGAATACTTTTGCGTAGGTACCGCGCAGCAACACATCATCGACTGGGCGGTATTCGAGGCCCAATTTGTAATTGTCAGTGCTGCCGAATGAATCAAAATAATCCGAGTAACGTGCGCCAATGGTCATGTTGAGGCTTTTCACGTATTGCATATCGCCAATAATAGGCACAAATGCTTCGGCGTAAATTTCTCGTACTGAAAACTCACCTGCAACCGGCGAAGTGCAGCCAGCGGTAACTTGACAGTTGCCATCGGCGTTCAAAACTTGCAAGAAATCTGGCACAAAATCAAGCGTCTCTTTGCGGAACTCGGTACCTAAAGCAAACCCAACGTCGCCAGCAGGCAAAGTAAACAGCGAGTTGGTGCCCACGTTTGCCGTCACCATTTTCAATAAACCAAGCGTGCGTTGCTTGACAGTTGGAATAAGAGCGGTCAGTGCAGCACGTTCCGCATCCGTAGTTAATGGGCCGAAAAAGTTTACCGGCAAGCAGCCAGCAATCGGTGCAGTAGGAGTGCCGCAAACTGCGATGCCATTAGCATCACGGAAGGAGGGGCCTAAAGCGTTGCGAAGTGCTGCAGAGAAAATTTCTCCGCGGCGTTCGCTAGTTGCCAATGTTCGGCCATAAACAACTCCGGCGTCATAAGTCCAATTTCTGTCGCCAACGTCAAAACCACCACGGAAGCCGGTATTGAGCTGGATGTTGCTAGTTTCAGTTACTGCTCTACGCGGGCCAGCGTCAGATAAACGCAAACGACCATCGATAATGTTCACACGGAATGGGTTGAACAGGCTTTGGCCCGACAAAGGCACGTTCGAAACTGCAGGGCGACCGTCAAATGGCTCAGGTGCGATCTCAAAAGCCGCGCGTGTATTGTTGTACATCAATTCGTAATAATAATCGATGTTATCGTTAATCGTTGATTTGCCTAAAGCAAAAATATTGTAGCGCTCCTGCGGCGTTACGACTAAGTTGCCATCTGCTTGGAAGTTGTAGGTGTCATTGTTCGGGCCAGCGCCAATAAAGCAACGGAAGTTGTTAATTGAGGTTCCAGCCGTTCCGGCAGTACGCGTTAGCGTGACATTGGCAGTTGTTCCTTGGCAGGCTGCGAGATTTGCACCGCCTGCTACGGCTACGGATCGCGGAACTACATAGCGACCTGTTGGGGTGCGTGAGGATCCCAAAATAATTTCTTGGCCGCTAGAAAGTGCAAACGGCGCGCTAGAAAACTCGCGGTCTCGGGCAAGAATTTTTTCGGTTTTATTGTAGTTAAAGCCAAAGACAACGCTAGAATTTTCGCCTGAGGAGCCGTTGATCATGCTGTAATTCGTTTGCTCGCCGTCATTTTCGGAGCTAATGCCGTATTGCGCTGAAAATTCCAAGCCGTCGAAATCTTCGCGCAATATAAAGTTGACCACACCGCCGATGGCGTCGGAGCCATAAATTGCAGAGGCCCCGTCTTTTAGCACTTCAACACGCTCAACAGCATTAATTGGAATGGCATTGACGTCGCCCGCATTAAACCGCCGACCATTAACCAACAATAACGTTCGCGCTGAGCCGAGCCCGCGTAGAGAGACTGTTGCGGCACCGGTGCCGCCACCATTATTTACTTGTGGATTTGTGGCCGCGCCGGAAACTGCTGGCGTTTCTTGAATAAATTCGCCGATTGTCGATGCACCGGTAGTTTCGATGGCTGCGCGATCAATAACGAAGACTGGACTTGCAGTTTCTGCGTCAACACGACGAAGTCGCGTTCCTGTTACAACGACTGCATCAAGGTCTTCGGTAGCGGCTTTTTTTTCCGTGCTCTCTTGTGCAAATGCGGGGATCGCCAGGGTCGAAATGCCAGCTAACAGGGCAAATCGAATTGAACGGGTAAGTTCATTTTGATTAATCATTTGTTTCTTTCTCCAGTACAGCAGAGCTGTTTAAAAAACCAGCCCCGCAACGCAAGGCCATTGAATTTGCGCTCGACGCCGAGCACAAGCGAATAGGTTAACAGAGAGTTAAGTCACACGGCTAGTGCCCCGCAAAGTTACACAGCGGTTACAGTCAGCGGAGATGGCGTGCGCGAATTCAGCCTCGATTAAAGCCGCCGATTCCTTCGACAAGTACTGTAAATGCCTGCTGCTCAGGCAAAGTTAAATCGGGGTGCCAAGCGTCCATCAGCAAAATAATGCGAGTTTGTTCACTGTGATTCCAAGCTTCATGCTCAAAAGTGTCGTCGAAGATTAAAACTTCGTCGAGTTTCCAGGCACGTGCTATTCCCGCCACTTTTAGTACGCAACGCTCTGGCAATATCAACGGCAAATGCGCCACCAAACGCAAATTAGTTACGCCGGTATGCGGCAAAATATGACTCCCTGGGGTCAAGGCTGAAAAACATATCTCTGGCGCATGCTCAGCGATACGCACCAGCGGCAGTTTGGCAAGTAGACTCGCAGTCGCTGGACTGGCCTTCAGGTGCGCCTCATGATTCTCGCCATGGCGATAGAAAAAATGTGCGTCCCATTGAGCGTGATCACCGGCTAGGTAGGCACTTAGATCTGAGCCAGGAATTGCCTGAAGAAACGGCTCAACGCCCCTTTGATCCGCGAACACGGCATGCGCTTCCGCCGCAATTTCGGTGCGCGCATCCAGAGCTGCCGCGATCCAGTCAAAACGCTTGGCATTAATAAACGGGGTTTCGCTTAATCCTGGCACATATAAAAACAGCGGACGCTGAAGTGGGCTTGCCGGTCGGCTTTGATCTAGGCCGAGATAAATATTGAGCGCCTGAGTGACGCGCTTGAGCTCACTTTTACCAAACTGGACATAAAGTGGGTCGAGCAATGCATGCAAAACGCCATCACGATGTTTTTCTACGAATGCCATCGCATGCAAAACCTGAGGCAACACCAGTGGTGGCACAGATGCATTCTCGAGCCACAGCCCTTTTGCACGCGCTTTCATTACAGCGCGGTAATAGGCCCGGGTGGCAGCGTCCACATTGTTTTGCCGCTCGAAAATTTGCCCAAGTTCTAAATGCAGGATGGGCGCGCCCGGCATCAGGGCAATTGCGGCGCGGATTTGCGCTTCCGCGCGCGTGAGCTCACCCATTAGAAGGAGCTGTCTAGCTTGCTGTCGTAAAAACTGCGCGGCGGCTTGACTCATTTCTTTGGTCTCATAGATTGCTTAAGCTCGGATAGCCTCGACAAAAAGCGATAAGTACTCTTCGCCAGCGCGCCACCGCGCGGCTGCACTCAAATGTTCAATATGCAGCGCCGTCTCGCGACTGCCCTGGAACTCAGAATGCGTTATCTCCGCGAAGCCAGCCTTAGCGAGCGCCTTCGCTAAAGTTATAAAGTCATAACCATATTTATGCGACTCAAAAAGATATCCGGGTTCGGGCCCCACGCCGGCATAGGTCAGAAAGTTTTCCAACAAACTTGCATCCGCCGGCCACCAGCTAAAACTTTCCCGCCGCGCCGCAAAAAATTCCTGATCACCGCGCGCGTAAGCAGCTAAACACTTGGAAATATCGGGCACCACGACACGTAAGACGCCGCCGGGCGCTAGCACGCGGTAAATTTCCACAAACAATGCCATGACGTCGGTCGGATAAAATAAATGTTCCAGCAAATGTGATAGGTACACCGTGGCGACCGTGCCATCGTCAAATGGCAAACCCCAAAGCACATTCATAGCCAACGGCGCGGGCGCAATGTCGATATTAATAAAGCCAGCTAAATGCACTGGCCCGCAGCCAAGGTGCAGCTTTAGATCGCGCGCCTCGGCTTGAAGCTTCAACGCGTCGAATTGGGCGGCTAAATGTGGCTCGCGTAGTGCGCTTAACTCACGCCGCAAAGCATCAATGCTGGCGCCCAAGGCGAGCAAACGCCGCTCTAGGCCGGCACCACCGGCCAGACGTAATTGGCGCTCAGCAAATTCACCCAAGCCCTGCACATCAGCGCTTAAGTCATAAATCTGGCGCGCCAACGCGCTCAAATGTTTGCCGCTTTGCGCGTGTGCGACGTTAGTCTCCGGCAAATGCGCTGCCACTGACTGATGCTCGACCAAGGCACCCATTTTTTGCAAATATTCAATAACGCTTTTGGCCTGTTGCGAATTAGCCAAATCCATGCCACGCAGCGCATCGGTCACCTCGGTCGCACGCATAAACTGTGCAAGCCAGCCTATCAATTGCGGTGATTGTGCGACAAATGGCGGCCACACACCCGCCGTAGTGTGGATCAACATGCGCCCGTTTTGCGCCCGGATAATGGCATCGGTGGCAAAAATCAACATAGTCAAAATAAAAAATAGCTGGAAAAAATATACTTATCACCGCTGCGTGGCGCTTTCCCCTGATGCTGATACATCCAGTAAGGTGGGAACATCACGAGGCGACCGGCCTTGGGTTGGACCGCGACATTGAGCGCAGGAAACTCGGTTTCGCCACCCATCGCCACATCATTAAGATACCAAAGGAACACCATATAGCGATTTGCCACCGGTCCGAGAGCGTCAAAATGCAGCTGAAACGCTTCATCAGCATCGGGGCGGTAACGCTTAATAATCAGCTCGCTAATCTTGTCGGTACCCGGAATGGCTAAAGTGGGCACCGGCGCTAATTGTGCGAGCGCTGTGTTGTAGAGCGCCAAATGTTTGTGCATGTTGGCCAGGATGATTTGCCGAAAGCTGAGGTCGGTGAGTGGCGAAATATCAAGTTCAGTCCACGCACTTGCGTCATGCCCAGCGCGCACGCCGCGGCCATTTTGCTTATGAAAGCGTGCCAAGGAATCAAAAGACTGCAGCATTTGCTGGCAAAATGGGATGGGCAATGCGTTATCAAATACCTGCACATAGTTACTTAGCAAGGGCTGCGCTTGGCCTAACGGTGCGGGCATAAATCCGTTGATCGGTGGTTTAATCCTGCAACAGTGCCTGAGTTGATTTAAAATGACTATCCCAAACACCGAACTACCCGCAAACCCGTCATTGCAGAACGCTTTTGATGCGCTCGCCGCTGGCAATCCGCAGCAGACATTGGCCTGGGCTGATCATGCTTTAGCAGCTACGCCAAACAACACAGCTTGGCTTACCGCGAAAGGCCTTGCGCACTCCGCAATACGAGATGCGCAAGCGGCGGCGCAGGTTTACCGTAGTTTGATTTTACTTGAAGCCAATGTGCCCGAGCACCACGCCAATTTGGGCAACGCGCTATTGGAATTGGCAAAGCCGCAAGCCGCATTTACGGCATTGCGGCGCGCTCAGCAACTCGGTTTTTCTGAAGGCAGCGTGCATTTTGGCCTTGCGCGCGCGGCGTTTGATTTAGGGGATGTTTTGTTGGCTAGAAGCGAGGTCGTGCTGGCCCTTAAGGGTGGGTTGGATCAAGATTTGGAAGTCGCGCTGTTTTATTTAAAATGCTTGATTGCACTTGACGAAATTGACTTAGCAAAGGACAACGCGCAGCGATTGCAGCCCTTGCCGATGCCAGCGGATTTAGCGGTCGAATTTGCCTATTTGGTTTTGCAGCTGAGTGACTATGCCGGTGCAGAAGCGGCGTCGCTTAAGGTTTCCTCCACTGAACCAGAATATCCCTTGGCTCTAATTAGCCTTGGTTTGAGCTATGAGCGTTCGAACCAATTAGTGAAAATGCGCGAGACGCGCACGAAGTTGGTTTTACTGGGCGCAGAATTTGCCTTAGATGCGCCACTCGCCATACGTATGCAGTGCAAAGCCGGGCAGACACTCATGCAGTTTGACGCGCGCTTGGCGGCACGGGAAAAGCGCTTCGATCAGGTCCTAGCTATGCTTGAGCCCTTGCTGGAAACGAAGCTGGAGCCCAATTTACGTATCGCGCTGCAGTTTGAATTAGCGAAAGCGTTTGACGCCATAAATAGCCCGCAAGCAGCGTTCGCCTTGTTGAGCCAAGCGCACGAAGCGCGCTTTGCGCAAGTAGCCGCCGCTCACCCAAAAATGGCGTTTGAGGAAGATCCATTGATGCTGTTGAGTCAGGAGTTTCCAAATGCTGCGGCAAAGCCCGCACCCGACGATCAGCTTGACCCGGTTTTTGTCGTGGGCTTTCCGCGCTCAGGAACAACTTTACTCGAACAATTATTAGACGCGCATCCCGCACTACAGTCATTCGACGAGCAGCCGTTTTTGCAAAAATGCATTTTACGTATGCAAGACATGGGATTGCTTTACCCGACTGAACTTGACCGACTGAGCGTCGCCCAGCTGACTGATCTGCGCGCGCATTATTTTTCCTTATGCAGCAACGCAAGTCCAAAGCTGGCGGCAAGCACGCGCTACGTTGATAAGAACCCGTTGAATTTGGCGCGTCTGCCCCTGGTTCAAGCGCTTTTCCCGAGTGCCAAAGTAATCGCCGTGATTCGCCACCCCGCCGATTGCGTGCTGAGCTGCTACATGCAGCATTTTCGCGCGCCCGCATTTGCAGTAACGATGCGCACACTAGCAGCAACCGCTTGCATGTACGACCGGGTGTTCAGTTTTTACCACAATGCGCGACCGAAATTAGCGCTGGATATTTTCGAGCTTAAATACGAGTCTTTTGTCGAAAATGCCGCCGTTACCGCGGCTGCGGTTGTTGATTTTCTTGAATTACCTTGGCTGCCTGAGCTGTTGAATTTCACCGAACGCGCCAAGACACGCGCGATCTCCACGCCGAGCTACGCTGCAGTAACCGAGCCTGTTAACACACGCGCACTAGATCGTTTTCAGCGGTATATGACGGAATTTAAGGTTAGTGGCGCGTTCGAGATACTCGAGAAATGGATCGCGCATTTTTCCTACCAGCATTAAAAAAACCGCGCGACTTGTATCGCACGGTTTTATTTATTCAAGTAAAAGTAAAAAGCTTAGAACGTTGTGCTTGAAGTAATCCAGAAGTAACGACCCACGGTGTCAAACGTACGCTCGTCGGTGTTGCCGTTGAGTGAATTATTTTGGAACACGATAGGGGGTTGTTTGTCGAAGGCGTTGTCAACACCGAAACGGAACTTGGTATTGATAGGTTCGACTTTGTAACCGACTGACAGATTGTGATAAGTCTGGGCACCACGTTCAATTCGACATGGGAATGCGCGGCCACCGGCATCTGCACAGGTTGAATTGACGTTAGGATTGTTACTGCCAACGACGAAACGATGGATGTAACGCGACGTCCAAGACACGTCTAAGTCACCCAGAGTCCAAACCACGTTGGCCAAACCGCGCCAACGGCTGTAGTTACCATCGCCACCTTGTGCTGGGCTTAAGAACGTGCCGGCATTTTGACGTGTGAAAATCGGCGTTGACTGCCCTGCCAAAATGATGCCAGTGTCGTATTTATCGACGTAACTAGAGTCTAAGTTGAAGCGGAAGGCTCCAGCAGATTCCGTGTCAAAGTTGTAACGCAAACCAATATCGACGCCGTTAGTATCCGTTGTGCCAACATTGTCGGCAATATTGAACAAACGCAAAATTTCGCCGTCAGTACCACGCGAGTAGCGATCACAAAATACACCAGATGTGAAGCAACCGTTAAGAATGGGCTGGGTGCCAAATGCGCCAATCGTTTTTTCCAATGAATAACGCCAAAAATCTATTGTCGCCGACGCTCCGTCCAAATAAGTTGGGCTGTAAACAAAGCCATAAGTAAGTGTTGTGCCGTTTTCCGGCTGTACGTTTGGATTGCCACTTGCAATGGCAGACAATTGCGTGTCGCTTTGATTGAACGTGCCGTTCGTTGGGACGTTTCGACATGCAACATCTTTTAAAGCAGAACGCGGGTTCGCAGCGCTGCCGTAACGGTTGCACGGGTCGGTGAAACTATCCGAAGACGCCGTTTGACCACCGAACAAATCTGTAATCGTGGGTGCGCGGAACACTTGCGCATACGTTGCACGCACTAACAGATCGTCGAACGGCTTCCACTCGATACCAATTTTGCCATTGGTGGTGTTGCCGAACGTATCGTAGTCAGAGAATCGAACGCCACCGGTAAGGTTGAGCTTTTGCGCGAACGGTGCATCAGCCAACAGCGGCACAAAAATTTCACCGTAAGCTTCTTTCACGGAAGTCTCGCCAACGGTCAGGGTTGTGCAGGCTTCGGAAGAAATTAAGCAGGTAAAGCTAGGGTTCAAGCGCGCTAAAAAGTCAGGCTCAAAATTGTAGTAATCTTTACGCCATTCAACACCGATAGCAACGCCAGCGGTGCCCGCTGATGTTTCGAAAACATCGCCCCGAACCAGCCCGTTAAGTGTTTTCAACGTTTGAACTGTGGAATTGACCGTATTCGTAGCAATGGATCCTAACGCAGCTAACTGCGCTTGACCGGCAGCGGTCGTTGCATCAGGTGGTGCGCCAAAAAAATCAACTGGAATGCAACCGGCGATCGGTGCCGCACGGGTACCGCAAGTCGGCAAAGTGCGATTCGGGCCTGCGAAGAACGAGGGGCCGAGAGCTGCGCCAAGCGCTGAAGTTAATAAGTAACCCGTCTGTGTCAAATCTTGCGTCAATTTGCCATAGGTGCCGCCGACATCCCAATCCCAGGATGTATCGCCGAATGCACCCTTGATACCGGCGTTAATTTGTTTGGAATCTGTATCAAACTCAGACCGGCGATTGCCAATACGGCTTAAGCGTAAACGGCTGTCGGTAATGTTGACGCCAAACGGGTTAAAAATGCTGGTCGCTGGCAGCACTATTTCATCTTGGCCTGGGCGGCCATCGAATGGCAACGGTGCGATTTGTTGGGCTGAACTCGTATTTTGTGTCCAAGCTTCCATGTAGCCAGTGACGGTATCACTGAAGTTGAAATTACCTGCAAAGAACAATCCCGCGCGCTCCTGCGGTGTCAATTCAAGGTTTCCTACCGCTTGGTAATTGAATAAATCTCCAGGCGCAGCAAAGCATCGGAAGTCCGAAATCGCAGTTCCGGGGCGCCCTTCAATGCGTGTCAAGGCAACATTTGCTGAAGTGCCCGCGCAATTAATGTTGTTTGCAGCTGCCAGGGTACGCGGCACCGCGTAGCGTCCGGTCGTCGTACGACTTGAACCACCGACCGTGACCGCACCGCTATAAAGTGATAACGCATTGCGAGAAAAGTCGCGATCCGCAGCGGAAACTTGTTCTTGATCGCTGTAGTTCAAATTGACCATGAAATTACCGCGCTCACCGGCGATACCAAATGCGGCCGAGCCACCCTTGCGTTCGCCATCATCTTCGCTAGAGACACCATAATCGAGATTCACTTGAGCGCCTTCATAGTCATTTTTCAGAATGAAGTTGACCACGCCACCGATCGCGTCGGTTCCGTAAATTGCAGAAGCGCCATCTTTAAGGATTTCGATAGAGGCAACCAAACTCGCTGGAATTGAGTTGACGTCGTTGTAGTTCAAGCGACGGCCGTTCACGAGCAACAAGGTACGTTCGTCACCCAAGCCGCGCAGCGAAATTTTGGCAGCACCGTCGCCACCACCATTATTGACCGATGGATTGGTAGCCGCGCCAGCAATAGCCGGAAGATCTTGAATAATGTCACCCAAAGTCGCGGCACCGGCGCGTTCAATGGCGGCGGCATCAATCATCAAAACTGGGCTAGCCGTTTCAGTATCGGCGCGCTTAATGCGCGACCCAAGCACTTCCACTTCTTTCATAGTCTGTTCGGTGTCGCCTTCGGCCGCAAAAACCGGGGCGGTAAACGAAACAGCTAATCCTGCGAGTAGTGCGGTGCGAACGCAACGCACCAATTCAGTTTGATTCATCATATAAATAATTCTCCGAAAAGCAATAGAGAGTGTCAGTTTCCAAGCAAGCACTGCCAACCTGGTTTGAGTTTGTCACGCGAAAAGCGAACCGGCGGAGGTTAACAGAGGGTTAAAACGAAATTAAAGTGCCACAGTGACAATTGGATGCAATTGCTTGTGTTTAAACATATTTCACACCTGGGTCACCCGCAGACTCTATTAATATGTGGGCCGATCCACTGCTTGGAAACACTAATGCCGCACATTATTGAAGGCGCATTTGACGTCAAAGTCATCCCACAACCTGCCGAAACCAGCGCCGACGGGAACGTCATTGGTCGGATGTTGCTAGACAAGCGCTTTTATGGCGTGTTGGACGCTACCAGCACAGGGCAAATGTTGGCAATGCGCAGCAACGTGTCTGGATCGGCGGGTTATGTTGCGATGGAGTTGGTGCGCGGCACACTAGCGGGGCGCTCGGGAAGCTTTGTCTTGCAGCACAGCGGTTCGATGATTCGTGGAGCCGCTAGTTTAAGCTTAAACGTGGTCGCAGACTCGGGCACTGAGGCCTTAGAAGGGTTAGCGGGCAGCATGGAAATCATTATTGCGAGGGGGGAACACAGCTACAAATTTGCTTACTCGCTACCCGATTAGAACTAAGCGACGAGGGCACCCAGGATCCGCAAGCCGTTTGCTCCGGTTACTTCCGGGCGGTTTCCAGCTCGATTTTCCAGCCTTTCGCGCGCAAGCCAAGCGAACGCTGCGGCTTCAACAAAGTCAGGATCAATACCATAAGTTGCGCTAGATTGAATCGACACGCCACAGTGATACGCTAAACGCGCCAGCAGCGGCGGGCAATGTACGCCGCCGCCACAAACCACTAATTTGTTAATCGCAAACGACTTTAATGCGTCCCGCACCGTGATAGCGGTCAACTCCAGCAGCGTGGCCTGTAAATCCTCCGGGCGGAGATCCGCAACGGCCGTACCTGCACGTGCGCGTACCCACGCAAGATTAAAATACTCGCGCCCAGTGCTTTTCGGTGGCAACAAAGCAAAATAGGGATCCGTACCCAAGCAATCTAGCAGTGCGCCATTGATGTGGCCGCGCGCAGCAATCTGGCCACCGGCATCGTGGCTCAAGCCAAATGCCGCCAGGGCGTGCGCATCGGCTAAACAATTCGCGGGGCCGGTATCAAAGCCCAGCACTTTCGTATCAGTCAATATTGTAACGTTGGCAATCCCGCCCAAATTTAAAACAGCGCTACCCTTGGGGAAAATTGCCGCATGAAACGCCGGTACCAAAGGCGCGCCTTGTCCGCCAGCCGCAATATCGCGGCGCCGAAAATCCGCAACAACCTTGATTCCGGTGCGCTCGGCAATCACGTGCGGGCAGCCCAGTTGCAGTGTGAATGGATTGGCTAAATTAGGTCGGTGCCGTACCGTTTGGCCATGGCTACCGATCGCAGTGATTTCACTGGCCGGGACACCTGCGTCGTCTAAAAGCTGTAACGCCGCCGCGCCAAAAGCCGCACCTAGCGCAACGTCAAGTTGGCCAAGTTCGTCGACATTAACTGATTCTTGCCCCTGCCCTAACGCCAAAGTCAAATTGCGCCATTGAACCGGAAACGCAAACGTTTTTGCGTAATGAACTCGCAACGGCTCGAAACTCACTAGCGCAGCGTCAATACCATCGCAGCTAGTTCCCGAAATCAGGCCTAAATAAAGCACTTTGGCCTGATTCATTGGTACGCTTAGCGCCCGACCGTCTCACCCACATTTAATGCCAGTGCCTGCTGCAATTGGCTTAATTGCGCCAAAAGAGGTGCCGTGCTCGCTTTAAATCGCGCCATCTCAGCGCCGCTAAGTGGGTCAGCAACCGGCAAATCCACGCTGAGTGGATCCTTATGCATGCCGCCGATGCGAAATTCGTAATGCAAATGTGGGCCTGTAGCCATACCGGTCATACCGACATAGCCAATCACTTCGTTTTGCGAAACATGATCACCGCGGCGCAAGCCCTTGGCGAAGCGTGATTGATGCCCATAGACCGTTTCGATACCGCCCGGATGTTTTAGGTAAATCACATTGCCATAGCCATTTTGCACACCAATAAACTCAACCACTGCGCTGCCGGTAGCCATGATCGGCGTACCCGTCGGTGCGGCGTAGTCCACGCCCATGTGGCGCATCATACGCCCCATAATTGGATGCAGTCGATTCGGTGAAAACTTGGAGGTGATACGGGTGAACTCAACTGGAGTTCGGATAAAGGCTTTTTTACGACTACGGCCATCTGCGCTCAAATAGTCCGGGCGGCCAGCATCATCGATAAAACGATAAACCTCATAACGTTTGCCCTGATTGATAAAAGTCGCGGCGATAATCTCGCCATCGCGAAGTTTTTCACCATCTCGATAAATTTGCTCATAGACCAGCGCGAAACTATCGCCCGGCTGCAAATCTT
>JAYTAO010000606.1:0-15019 GCA_043737435.1 Rhodanobacteraceae bacterium
GCCAAAATACTTCATCGGAAAGCCACTTGCGCCGTTCATCAACCAACCTGAAATTGGCATTGCAAATAACAACAGGTAAAGCAACACATGGCTGATATGCGACGCCGCTTTTTGCCAGCCGGGGATGCCGTCCGGCAGTGCCGGCGCTGGGTTTTTTAAGCGATATAAAACGCGCACCAGCATCAGCGCTAACACCGTCAAACCCACCGACTTGTGCGTCATATACAGCTGAATCTTCTGCGGAGAGATGCGCATATTGGTCATATATAGACCAACGCCAAGCAAGCCAATCACCATCAGCGCGATCAGCCAATGCAGCCATTTCGCGCATGAGCGATAGTGTTGTGGATTGCTCATTTCAATGTTTCGAACGCTTATTTGCCGCTAGCTTCCAACTCAATGCGCAGCGATACGCTATCACCTATGGCTGGCAAATATTCGGTCATGCCCCAATCCGAGCGCTTAAGTGTGCCGGTGGCGGAAAAACCCGCATAGGGCTTGTTGGACATTGGATTTTTATCGACTTTGTTTTTGGTCAACATCAAAGTCACCGGCTTATCCATGCCCAGTAAAGTCAAGGTGCCGGTAATTTTGCCGGTCGTGGCGGTAATTTTTTCGACCTGGGTCGAAACAAAGTGCGCGGTTGGAAATTTCGCGACATTGAAAAACTTAGGCGCACTCAGGTGCTCGTTCCAAGTTTGGTCGCCCATTTGCAGCGCGGTAATATCCAAAGTCACATCGACCTTGCTTTTCGACCAATCGGCGTCATCGAAACGAACCACGCCTTCTTTAACCCGCACGGCACCGGTGGAGTTGGAAAAACCCAGGTGGTTGACCGTGAAATAGGTTTGCGTGTGGGCAACGTCAATTTGATAACTCATCGGTGCAGCAGCAGCAATTGTGCTTGCGCCGAGCGCAAGAATGGCAAAACGCAACATAGGGAACTCCATAAAGATTTGGACGAGAGACGCTAAAATAGAAGCTTAGCTGTGGAATGCGCATGAATAGATTAGGGCTGCAACCACAAAGACAAGGCCAGCTGCGCGTAATCAGGTGCAAACGCTTTGGCATCGTTGATCTGCCACGCGCCATCTACAAACACCAGCGCGATATCAATATCCAACGCGCATACGCCGGATGTGGGCGCAGGCCGGATACGGCCACAAGCGGCCTCGATCTCGCGCAGGGTTAACTTCAGCTCTAGCGCCGTCAGCGGCGATGCAATCTCCAACCCGCAATTTAAGTACGGCGGTCGGGAATCAGCTGCGTCGCGATCTGGCGAGGGTAAAATCTCGCCACGGCGCAAAATGCCGAAACCGCGCTCAATTTTGTCGATTGCGCGCGCCAGCGCCGCCTCGGCATCTTGGTTGGAACCTAATAACAGAACGTAGCGTGGCATATTCTAGCGATCTGGGCGGCCAAAATCCGACGGTGCCGGGGGCGCTTTGACCGGCGTTTTAGGGTTCGCATCCAGGGTTTTGAGTAATTCGGTCACGGCACGCTCGATGCTCGGATCCGCGCCCGCCGCAAGCAATTCAGGCCGATCCAACACTTCAATATCCGGCGCTACACCTTCGTTTTCGACCACCCATTTATTGTCGGTGCTCAAAATTCTAAAAGTAGCCGCCGCTATCGTACCGCCGTCAGCCAAGCTTGGATTGCCGCTCAAACCAATCAAACCGCCCCAAGTGCGTGTACCGATAATTAGCCCTAAGCCGAGCTTTCTAAAATAATACGGCAGCGCGTCCCCACCGGAGCTGCTCAAGCCGTTGATTAACATCGCTTTCGGCCCGTTGTGGCTCAACAGCGGAGTGGCCTCAGGCTCCAGCCCACGGCGTTTCCAGTAATTTAATGGTTTGCGCGCTAAAATTTCGATCAAGCGATCCGGAATAAAACCGCCGCCGTTGTAACGGTCGTCAATAATCAGGGCTTCTTTATCAATTTGACTCGGAAACTGTTTGAACAACTCACGATTGCCTTCGATGGCGGTGTTGGGCAAATGCACATAGCCAATGCGGCCGGCAGAAAGCTTTGTCACCAGCGCAGCACGCGTTTGGATCCAATCTAGATAGCGCAAATTGGTTTCGGCGATGATGGTTTTGACCAATACCAGCTTGGATACGCCACCGCGAGTGCGCTGAATTTCAACGCCGCGCCCGCCTTTGCCTTCCAAAAGCTGATAGAAATTTTGCACGTCCAGCGCTGACTTGCCATCAATGCCAGTGATCACATCACCCACCTGGATATCCACACCGGCGTCCAAAAAAGGCGCGCGAAATTCTTCGCTCCAGTTTTGCCCAGGAAAGAATTTGCTGACGCGATAGCCGGCATTGGTGCGCGTAAATTCAGCGCCTAACAGGCCGCTTTCTTTGCGCTCGATCTGGGGCTCATCGCCGCGCTCGACATAAATGTGGCCGGAATTGACCTCACCGGCGATTTCGCTCAGCACATAGTCCAGATCGCTGCGGTTTGATGCGCTCGCTAACAGCGGCTGATATTTTTCGCGAATCGCGGTCCAATCATTGCCATGCATGCCGGGGTCATAAAACCATTCGCGCAAAATGCGCCATGCGTCCACGTACATTTGCTGCCATTCCGTTTTGGGATCAATGCGCAGAGTCAAATTGCTCAAATCCAAGGGTTTGCTGACATCCACGCTGGGTTTCGCATCGCTTACCAGCCAATTGCCATTGACGTTGAGCAACAGCGTGCTGGCGTTGGTGCTCAGGCGAAAACTGTTGACGCCTGCTGCCACGGTTTCGATCTTGGCGCTGGCCAGATCGTAGTACTTCAATTCCGCGGGGCCTTGACCGGTAAGTGCTGCGAAATAAACTCCTGAAGCTGAAGCCGCCAACCCCTGATAGCTACCTCCCGGAATGCTCAGTGCTTCCACGCGATTTTCCACGCCGCTCAGATCGATTTTGAGTGAAATCGCGACTTCCGTCGGCTTAGCAGCCTCTTTCGTTGGCTCAGTTTTTGGTGCGGCAGCGCCAATTTCATCACTTTTTTGTGGCATCACCGGCGGCGTTTCGCGGCTCAAGCGCGCGGCAAAAATTCGCCCTGCATTATTGTAAAGATAGTTAAATTCATAACTACTGTAGCTCAAGTTGTGATCGCGATTACTGGTGAAGTACAAATAGCGGCCCGCCGGATCAAAGCACGGCGTAGCCGCGTCAAATTGCCCGCCGAGCACGCGCTGTTTTGCCGACGCGGCGCGGTTAAACCACCAGATTTCGCTCATGCTGGTGGCGTTTGCCTTGACATAAGCGACGTGTTTGGAGTCAGGGGAAAACACATATTCGGAAATTGCGCGCGCGCGTGTGGACTGATCAATCAGTGTCGAGCGGCCATCCAGCGTGGTTAAAAACAAGCGGTTTTCGCTATCGCTAAACAATAACGCCTTACTGTCCGGTGCCCACACCGGATTTAGCCGCCAGGATTTGCCGTCTTCCGTCAATTGCCTCGCAGCACCGCCTCGTGTAGGCCGAACATAAAGCTCGTATTCGCCGGTGGCATCGGAGAAATAAGCAAGAGTTTTACCATCGGGCGAAAGCGCAACCGACATTTCCCGTGCGGCAGGTGTATTAGTTAGGTTGCGAACCACGCCATCTTTGCGCGGCACCGAAAATAGCTCGCCGCGCGCCGAAAAAATGACGCGTTCACCGGCGGCAGATATGTCGCTAGATTCAATTTGTGCGGTAGCGTTTTTTACCACCGGCAAAGTGCCAGGTTTGTCACCCGCTACAGTGATGTTGAGCTTAGTCGGCTCACTCGCACCCGCAGCTAGGGTGTAGAGCCAGCCGCCGTTTTCAAACACGATGGCATCTTTCCCGGCGCTCGGCCAAAGTACATCAAATTCGCTGAAGTGCGTGATTTGTTTTGCGCTGCCGCCACCTGGCGGGACTTGGAACAAATTTAACGTGTAGTTGCGATCTGAAGTGAAATAAACCCAATCCCCTAACCACATCGGCTGGTTATCAGTGGCCGGGTCTTCGGTTAGACGTAGGCTGGTGTTTTTAACCAAGTCATACACCCAGACATCCTGCGCGCGGCCGCCGCGGGTGCGTTTCCAGGTGCGAAATTCACTATCAATGGGCGTGTAGACAAATTTCTCGCCATCTGGCGACAGCATACCGCCGCCGGCCTCTGGAACACTGAGCGCCACTTCATCACCGCCCGCCACCGGCACCAAATACGGCCGCCCGGCACGCTCATCAAAACCCAGTCGATTCATGCGTACCAAAATGTTTTTGCCGTCCGGTGTCCAGTCCAACACACGATAATCAAAGCCGCCTCGGGGCGGCATGGCACCAACATCGTTGTACCAAGTCAGTTGCTTAGGCGCAGCTGAGCCGTCACTGGGCATGACGTAAACTTGGCGCGTGCCGGAATATTCCGCGGAAAATGCGATTTGACTGCCATCTGGCGAGAATTTTGGAAATAATTCCATGCCCGCGTGGCTAGTCAAACGCTGCGCTGTGCCACCGGTTCTGGCTGCGGTATAAATGTCGCCGCCATAAACAAAAACGACCTGCGTGGCAGAAATATCTGGGAAGCGCAAAATCCGGGTGTCGGCGTGTGCACAAAAAGTCGCGCTGATCAGCGCAGAAGTAAGCAGTAAAGGTCGCATCGATTGCTTGCCATGAAGAATTGTGTTGAATGTTTTGGCCAGGCAAAACACCTTGCGTAGTATTTTTCTGCCGGAGCCAAAACCGGCGGATCGCGATGATAAGCACGCAGTTGTAGTGCGGGGAGTGCTTTTAGTCTGGGATATGGGGCATTTTGCCATGAACATTTTCGCGAAATGTCGAACCTTGGTTTTCGGGAACGAAGTGCACACTATTGAGTTAAAGCCGATTAAGTGTTTACAACAACATTAAAGTGCATTTGAATAAATCGGTAAAATAGCGTTAGGAGAGGCCTCGATAGATTTACAGTAATGAAACTATGTAACACTTGCGATGAAGCTATTTCGCTGCGCGGCCTAGTTTTTAATTGCGTATTTGCGTCGTAATATTTTGCAAGGCCTATGTTTGCTGCCGCTTTTCGGTCAAAATCAACCGCTTATCGCAGATTTCTCGCATGTTTGCTGGTGTTATTGGCCGCGCGGGTGGGGTTTTTTAGTTAAAGGTGAAAGATGGCTAAGGCCGATAATTTAGTCCGAATCGTGCTCGTTGAAGATTCAACCGAAGACGCAGAACACGCAATTAGCGTATTGCGAAACGCGGGAATTTCCGTGCGGCCAACGCGTGCGATAGATGCAGATCAGCTGAAAACCGCACTCAATGCGCCACAGGACTTAGTTTTGCACAGCGCGCGCGCGAAGAAGTTGACGCTGAAAGAAACCAGCGAGGCGGTGCAAAAAACTGGCAAAGATATACCTGTGCTAGCGGTTATGGATTCTTTGACGCAAGAAACCATGTTGGCGGCGCTGCGCGATGGCGCAAGAAGCGTGTTGATTCGCGGCATGAGTGATTTTTTCCAAACCATGGCGCAGCGTGAATTTACCGATTTGCAGACCCGTCGTGCGGTACGTAAATTAGAGGTTTCGCTGCGTGAAAGCGAAAAACGCTGCAATGCGCTGTTGGACTCTTCGCGAGATCCGATCACTTACGTGCACGAAGGTATGCACGTCTATGCAAACAAAGCCTACTTGGAAATGTTTAAAATTGAAGAATACGCCGAGATTGAAGGCACAACTTTTCTAGACATGCTGGCAGGCAAAGACGTCGCCATATTTAGAGATGTGCTTAAGCAAATTTCCAAAGGTGAAAAGCCGCCGGAAAAGCTCAATTTAAAAGCCCAGCGCACTGATGGCTCCACCTTCGATGCGGTGATGGAATTCTCCGAAGCTAGCGTAGAAAACGAACCCTGCACGCAGATCGTGATTCGCCAACAAACCGGCAACGCCGAACTTGCAAAAGAACTCGATGCGCTGCGCAGACAAGATTTAGTCACCGGTTTGTTGAATAAGCAGGCTTTTACCGAAGAGCTGCAAAAAGCGGTGGCCGCGGCAAGTGGCGGGCAAACGGATCAAGCCGTTATTTATCTGGAAATCGACAACTATAAAAAGCACCTTGAAGTCGTTGGAATCGATGGCGTCGATACCTTACTTGCCGACATGGGCGGATTTTTGCGCACCGCTGCGGGCACCAGCGCGCATGTTGCGCGTTTAGGGGATCACAGCTTCGGCATCATTTTGACAGGTTTGGTGCATCAACGCTGTATCGATTTCGCAACCAAGCTGGTCAAGCAATTAGAAGACCACGTTATTGACGCCGGACGTACCTCGATAACCTTGACCGGAAGTTTCGGCATGTGTTTGATGAGTGAAAAAATGACCGCGCCGCAGGTCGTGCTGAATAAGGCTGCCGAGTCAAGCCAAGCCGCGATGCGCGATGGCGGGAATCGCTTGGTTACCTTTGATCCGATGGAAAAGGAAAAAGCCGACGAGGCGGAATCGTCGAAGTGGATTGCATCCATCAAAAATGCGCTTACTAAAGACGGCTTCAACATGATGTATCAGCCGATTGTGAGCTTGCAGGGTGAATCCGGCGAATTCTACGAAGTGCTGTTACGTATGAACGGCCCGAATGGCGAAGTCCAGCCGGGCGTATTTTTCCCGGTCGCAGAAAAACTTGGCCTGCTTGCGCACATTGATCGCTGGGTCATCGCGAAAATTATTCGTACCGTGGCAGAGCGGCAAGCCAGCGGCATTAACAGCACGTTCTTCATCAAAATCTGCGCGCAAACGATAGAAGACGGCTCAATCTTGCCGTGGTTAGCACAACAGCTGAAAGTCGCTCGCGTGGCGGGCGATCGGTTGGTGTTTGAGATGCCAGAAAGTAAGGTTGTTACCTATCTCAAGCAAGTCGCTTTTTTTCAAGCTGGCTTGGCGCAACTGCGCTGCGGCTTCGCGCTAGAGCAGTTCGGCCCAGGTATTAATTCCTTTCGCTTGCTCAAACATGTCAACGCGGACTATCTCAAAATCGACCGCTCGTTCATGGCGGAGCTTGCTAAAAGTAAGGAGAACCAAGAAAAAGTTCGCAGTATCGCGGCCGAAGCGCGCAACGCCGGTAAAATCACGGTCGCAGAGTTCGTCGAAGATGCGGGTTCAATGTCGATACTATTCTCCTGCGGCGTGAATTTCGTGCAGGGGAATTTCTTGCAAGAGCCGCAACGCGTCATGGCGTATGACTTTGGCTAAAAATTAACGATTATTGTGATTTTCAAAGCCCTGGCAAGAACCGTTCGCACCGAGCTTGTCGAAGTGCACAGTAATGTCAAATCTAACAGCGTCGGTGGCATTGCAAGATGCACCGTAGTTCGCCAAATAGTCTGCTCGGTTAGCAATTGTGCAGCTCTGCCCTTCGACAGGCTCAGGGCGAACGGCTTTACCTGGGAAAAATTCAATCACAGCTTGATTAAAGAAAATACCTAAATGATGTGGCGCTTAGCAATTGCTTTATTGGCATTACAAGGCGCAGCGCACAGCGACGAGGCCTACATTTGGCAACGCCAATGGACGCCCGAATTGAGTCAGGCGGTAATCGCTCAGCGAGCACTTTTTAGCCGCTATCGGGTGCTGGGCGCGCAGCATATTGCGGGCGCGCAATGGGCGGAGCCCACGACAGATTTGGCTGCGCTAAAAATGGCAGCGGTGCCGGTCGTTTTGGTGATTCGCCTGCCGGGCGCGGCGCCACTGTTAACTGCTGAACAGATAGCGCTGAAAATTGCCGAAATTCGTGCGCGCTGGTTGCACGGTGGCGTGGCATCCACGCGGGTAGAAATTGACTTCGACTGTGCCGAAGCGCAGCTAGATCGCTACCGCGCCCAGCTGGTGGCGCTGCGCACGCTGCTTCCCAAAGGTCTGTTTTTGGATATCACCGCGCTGCCCGCATGGTTAAAGGCACCCGAGTTACCCAAACTATTGGCCGCAAGCGACCGCGTTACTTTGCAAGTGCACAGTGTGCTCGCGCCTAAACGTGGGCTGTTTGATCCGCGCTTAGCTGAATTTTGGATACGCCAGTTCGCACTATTGTCCGGCAAACCATTTGCGATCGCGCTGCCCGCTTATGGCGCCAAGCTGTTGCTCGATAGCGAGGGTAAAGTCATCGGCGTGGAGCATGAGGCCGAGCTCGGCACGCCACACGCTAGTGCGCTGGAATTGCAGACCGCCCCGGAGTCGGTGCGCGCCTTGATTGACGCCTTAAATTTGCGACCAGTGCCGAAACTAGACGCCCCAGTTTGGTTTCGCTTGCCCTTGCCCAGCGATACCCGCGCCTGGGCGCCGGTAACGCTGGCGGCTGTGATAAATAAGCAGCCATTGCGCGCGAAAATTCGCGTGGATTTCGTAGCCAATTCTGCGGGCGGTTTTGACGTGCGCTTCAGCAGTGTCGGCAATTTAAACGCCACGTCCGCGCTGCGTTTGGCGGTAAACCCAAAATGCAGCGGCGATGGCATCGCCGGTTACCGTTATTCAACAGGTGTATTCAGCACCAACATCGCGGTCGAAATCAAGCCCGACGCCAGCCGCATTATTGGCTGGTTGCGCTGCCCAGACGGCGTGCCGCCCGCAATCATTCGGCCAGTACGCTAAGGCTAAAGTAATTCCCAAGGGTCAAATCCGCAGTAGTTTGCACCGCGAGCAGGCGTTAGACCGCGCGAACTACAGTGCGGGACGCACATTGCCAACTACTGTAGGGAACGCACTTTAAGGCGCAACTGAAACATCACAAATCCGCAACCGCAGCGTCATTGACGCCTACTAGGCTGCGCGACCGGCCTTGGAGTTTAGTAATGAAACCAATAATGTTTTCGCAAACGTTGCTGGCAGCAATGTTTGGTTTTGGCTTAACCTTGAGTGCGCACGCGGCAGTGCGACTACTTGGACGCGCAGACGTGCCGTCAAATCAGACCGATCTCAGTGGCTTGACCGAGAATTTGGAAGACGGCACGCCCCACAATCGCCTGGGTGCTTTTGGTTCAGGCATCGCTTACGCGGGCGGCTCACGCTTTCTCGCGGTGCCAGATCGCGGCCCGAATGCCAGCAGCTACAACCCCAGTGTTGACAACACCACTTCATTTCAGGCGCGCATCCAAGAATTCGAAATTAACTTGAGCGATAGCGCCCCGCTAGTCAATCTGGTGCGTACGCGTACCTTGACAGATTCCAACGGCGCCTTCACCGGCTTGTCTAGCGGCTTTGATGCTACCAACTCGCCAATGAGTCGCCGACTAGACCCCGAAGAGATCCGCGTCAGTAACGATGGTGCCAGTGTTTTTATCAGCGATGAGTACGGCCCATTTCTATACCAGTTTGATCGCCAAAGCGGCGCGCGCGTCCGCGTATTTTCGCTTCCGGCCAAATTCAAAATTGCCTCGCCCGCAGCGGGAAGTGCTGCTGAAATTTCCGGCAACACGGCCGGGCGCGTCGCCAATCGCGGCATGGAAGGTTTAGCGATTACTCCGGACGGCAAAACGCTGCTCGGCGTGATGCAAAGCCCGCTCATTCAAGACGGCGGCCGGGAGGGTTTGTTGGTACGCCTAATAAAATTAGATATCCAAAGCGGTCAAATGCAAGAATTTGTGTATCCGTTGTCGAACAAAGCCAATGGCCTTAACAGTGCGGTCGCAATAAATCAAAACGAATTTTTAGTTATCGAACGCGATGGTCGCGCTGGTACCCAGGCGGTGTTCAAGCGCATCTTTAAAATTGATTTGGCGAACGCCACCGACGTCAGCGCGATCGCGACTTTGCCGCTTATTGATCCACCGATCGGCACGCTGCCAGTTGCTAAAACAATCTTCATTAATATGCTCGACCCAGCCTTTGCACTGAGCGGCGCGAACTTCCCGGAAAAAATTGAAGGGCTAGCGTTTGGGCCGAAGTTGCCGGACGGAAGTTTAAGTTTGCTAGTCACCTCCGACAATGATTTTACCGTTGCGCCAAGCAGTATTTTTGCTTTCAGCATTGATGCGTCTGAGCTAAATTTTGTGCCACAGCAGCTCGGCATCACATTAGCGCGAGTGCCACTCGGCGGCACTTTCTTTATTTTGTTGCTGTCGTTCGGACTGATTGGCGTGGGGGCAATGCAGTGGCGTGGCAAAAGCCAGTAATGGATCAATTTGCAAGCACCGCAAATAGTTAGCCCATAGCTGTTTGGGCGCCGCCACCACGCAAAGCTGCGCGATTGGCGACGAACGCGCACCCTAGTTGGCGCAGCTTTGCTTTACCTAGGCCGAAGGTAGCGGCGCAATGAGTACGCTTGGTGCACCGAAAAATTCATTCTTGAGCGGGTAAACTCCGCGGATGAGCCAATCCGCTGCAATTGAAGTTAGCCCCAGACCCAGCTTTCGTGCCTATTGGCAATTAACCAAGCCGCGCGTGGTGGCGTTAATCGTGTTTACTGCCGTGGTCGGGATGTTACTTGCTGTGCCCGGTTTCCCGCCATTGCGGCTGATGCTATTGGGCTCAATTGGCATCTGGCTAGCGGCGTCTTCGGCGGCTGCGATCAATCATTTGTTAGATGCGCGAATTGACGCGAAAATGATGCGCACCAAGCACCGGCCGCTGCCCACGGGTGGCTTGTCTGAGCGCCAAGCGCTGATATTTGCGCTCGTCTTAGGCGGGTTAAGCATGTTGATTTTGGTCGTTTGGGTGAATTTGCTGACCGCCATGCTCACTTTTGCCTCATTGATGGGCTATGCGGTGGTCTACACGGTATGGCTTAAACGCGCGACGCCGCAAAATATTGTTATCGGTGGTGCGGCCGGTGCCGCGCCGCCGGTGTTGGGGTGGGTGGCGATTACCAATGATGTGCATCCACATTCGCTATTGCTATTTCTGATCATTTTTATTTGGACGCCGCCGCATTTTTGGGCTTTGGCGATTTTTCGCCGCGAGGACTATGCGGCTGCCGACATCCCGATGCTGCCGGTCACACACGGCGTGGAATACACCCGCTTGCAAGTGTTGCTGTATACCGTGCTGCTGTGCGTAATTACGTTTTTGCCGGTGCTGTTTGGCATGTGCGGTGTATTTTATTTGGGCGGTGCCGTGGTGCTGAACGTGGCATTTTTGTATTACGCGATCCGTTTGATGAACCCGCCGAATGAGCTATTCGCGATGCGCGTGTTCAATTTTTCTATAGTCTATTTGATGGCGTTATTTGCGTTTCTGCTGGTCGATCATTATTTGCCAAGCCCGGCAGCTCAGCGCGCGCCGATCATGCAGTTCCAACCGTTTGAGCCCGCGTCTGAACCGGCGTCAGGAGTTTCAGGAAGCGGGCCGCGTTAACGATGCCCGCGCTGGCAAGCACTGAAAAGCCTGCCGTGATGGGGCTTAAAACGCTTTTGCAATACGCCAAGCCGCACTGGCGCACGGCGGTCGGGGCGACGCTCGGCATTGCGCTGGAAGCCTCGGTCGCGGCGGCGTTTACTTATTTAATGAAATACATGCTTGATGACGTGTTTGACGCGCACGATCAAGCAGTAGCACGCCTGATTCCGTGGATAATTTTAGCGTTGTTTGCGCTGCGGGCCTTGGGTGTGTACATCGGTGATTTAGGCGTAGCGCGCATTGCGCGCAGCATCGTGCGCGATATGCGCGCGCGCTGCTTTGCGCACTATCTGCGCCTACCGACCAGCTTTTTTTCGCGCCACGATCCGGGGCCGTTGACCTCGCGTTTGACCAACGAGGTCGAGCAGCTTGGGCAGGCGTGTACCGAAGGTTTTAAGATCCTCGTTGCTGATGGCTTGATGATCCTTGGTCTGTTGGCGGTGATGTTAGCCACCAGCGTTAAATTAACTTTGACGGTACTGATTGCCGGCCCATTGATAGGCGGTATCGTTAGTATCGTCGCGAAACGCTATCGCCGCTTAAGCCGCGGTATTCAAGACTCACTGGGGGCGGTAACTTCGCGCACGCAAACGGTCATTGCTGGTGAGCGTGACGTCAAACTTTATGGCGCGCAAAGCCATGAGGCGGCGGTTTTTGCCACCATCAATCTGCACAACTTTCGCCAACAAATGAAAATTGCCGCGACCAATGCGCTTAGCACTTCAATCGTGCAGTTTTTAGCAGCCGGTGCACTGGCATTAGTGGTTTATGTCGCCGCTCAGCAGGCTCGCACGCCGGGCAATGCGGGCATGTCGCCAGGGCAATTTATGAGTTTTATTACCTCAATGCTGCTGATTTTGCCCTCGTTAAAGCGCTTAACCAATGTGCAAAACCTGATCGGACGCGGTGTGGCTGCGGCGCAAAGCGTTGAGGCGTTGTTGGCTGAGCCCTTGGAAACTGATGCCGGCAAGCTTGAGCTTGCGCAACCCAAGGGCGAGGTGCAATTTAAGCAGGTGCGATTGCGCTACCCGAACGCGGCGATGGATGCACTTTCACAGATCAATCTGACCTTGGTGCCCGGCAGCGTAACTGCTTTGGTGGGGCGCTCCGGCGGCGGTAAAACGTCTATGGCGCATATTCTGGCGCGGCTCATTGAGCCGACTGCAGGGCAAGTGTTACTGGATGGCGTGGCGATAGATCAATACACCCTGGCGAGTGTGCGCGCCCAGATCAGCTGGGTAGGTCAGGCGGTCGTGCTCAACGGTTTGACGGTGTGGGACAACGTCGCCTACGGGCGCACCATTCCGACAGCGCAGGAAAACCCAGAATTCGAGGACGCCATTTGGCGTGCACTAAGTGATGCGCAAGCGGCCGAATTCGTGCGCGCCTTACCTGAGGGTTTACACACAGCACTGGGTAGTAACGGTGCCCAGCTTTCCGGTGGCCAGCGTCAGCGCATCGCGCTTGCGCGCGCCATTTTTAAAGGTGGCAAGGTTTTACTCTTAGATGAAGCCACCAGCGCGCTGGACAACGAATCGGAACGCGCTGTACAAGTCGCTTTGACGCGCTTGAGAGCCAGCACTACCACCTTGGTCATTGCGCATCGCTTGAGCACCATTGAGCACAGTGATCAGATCGTGGTGCTGGATGCAGGCCGCATTGTCGAACACGGCACGCATGCAGAATTGATCGCTAAGCGTGGACTTTATTTACAGCTACATTCGGCCGGATTCGCCGAATAGATTTGGAACCTAGATAAACTACTGTGATGAGTTTAAAGCGCAAATTATTTTGCCTTGGCAAAAAAATTAGATCCAACGTTTTCGTGAGGCAAAGCGCTTACGTTTCTTTGTTGGTGCTTATTTTAGTATCGCTGCAGGCGCACGCCCTAGAGCTGCCCCGACACCCGCTTGAAATTAAGGCGCTTACCGAGCCTGAGCAAGTTTTAAAAGAGCTGCCTCAAGCGCTGGAAGCGGCGCGGGCGAAAAACGATATGCGCATGGTCGCCTTGCTATATCTGGCGCGCGCAAACGCTTGTAGAGTTATGGCGGATTGGCCTTGTCAACGCAGCGCCGGTGGCAGTGCACGCGAGGCGGCCGTATTGGCCAATGATCCAGTGATTGAGGCGCGCGGCTTAATCGCCGATAGCCGTGCCGCCATTTCGATGCAGGATTTTGTTCGGGGTGAGCAATTACTGAGCGATGCGGAAACGTTGCTAAAAGTGGTGCCGCATGCTGAGCTAAAATCGGAAGTTTACTTAGCTTATTCCAGTTTGAGCTTTACGCTGAACCGGCCGCAAAGCTCAGCGGACTATGCCCAGCGCGGTTTGGATGCGTTGCCAGAGAATGCCGAGCCGCCAACCCGTGCGCGCTTGCTGCGTAATTTCGCCCGTGCGCTGGCGCAATTGGAGCAAGGTGATCGTGCGCTGCTAATCCTAGCTCAAGCACAAACAATCGCTGCAACAGTCGGGGATCCAAAACTCATCGCCGAGTTGTTTTTAGAAGCAGCGCGACTGGCGCATTCACTAAAAGATGTTACGACACAGCGAAAAAACGGTGAAGCGGTGGTGGCACTCGGGTTGAGACTCAAAAATTCGCAAATTGGCGGAATGGGCTTGGAAGCGCTGGGCACTGCTTCAGTTGACGCCGGGCAGCCATTAAGAGCGTTGACAGAGTTGCGTGCGGCGCGCCAAGCTTTTTCCAAGCTTAATTTGGAGCGCGATGAATTGCGCGTCCTGCGCGTGCTCATTCCTTTGGCGATTGACTCTGGCAGCAATCGCGCCGATTTAGTTGACTTGAGTTCGCGTTTGCTGCAACTAAGCAAAAAAATCGAAGATGCTGACCGCGTCAAAGCGACCGCAGACTACGATGCGCGGCTAAAATTCAACACCAAAGAACTTGAAGTCAAACAGCTCACCGCTGAGGCGGCGGCCGCGAAAGAAAGGGAAAAACTGCTGTTAGGAAATACCCGCTTAGCGCAAATCGCGGCGGCGTTAGTGGCGCTGACACTTGCCGTGCTCATTGGATTTTTTTTACAGCTGCGCCGCAACAAAAAACTTCAAGAGCGCTTAGCCCGATCCGATGCGCTCACCGGCATTGCCAATCGTCGTCAGTTTGACGAACGCTTAAAATTGGCGCTAGCACGCAGCAAACGTATGAAGCGCCCGATTACGCTGCTGACTTTTGATATTGACCGGTTCAAAGCGATCAATGACACCTATGGGCACGCCGTCGGTGACGCGGTCATCGTCGAATTTGCCCGACGTATCAGCAGTGCCGTGCGCGAAGCGGATACGCCAGCGCGATTGGGTGGCGATGAGTTTGCCGTGCTGGTTGAAGACGGCTCGTTAGTGGTCGGTAAAGTCATCGCGAACAAAATTATTGATCGCATGCAAACGCCGATGCATATAGGCGATTTAACGCTAAACGTGACCACCAGCATTGGCGTGGGGCATTGCGCGCACCCGGAAGCGGCCACCGATATTTTGGTATTAGCAGACCGTGCGCTTTATGAAGCGAAGGCGGCCGGGCGCAACGTGGCCCGATCGCTGGAGTCGTGAGCACTGCCCCGTGCCGTTTTAATTTTATTTATCTTTTGACTAATTTTTTGCCGTTAACCGTCATCGTCATGCTGCCGTTTTCTTCGTGTGGCGCATTGGCGACGTTAAAATGGGTGTTG
>JAYTAO010000607.1:0-6143 GCA_043737435.1 Rhodanobacteraceae bacterium
GCAGCTCAGGCCGCGTCAAAAATGGCCTGTGGAATGTCCATTAACGAGCCAGCACCCGCGCGAATTTGCGCAGCGTGCATTAACGTTCGTGGCAAAATCCGCTCAAAGTAGAACTTCACGCTGGCCAATTTCGCGACTTTGAAATCGTCGCTAATGCCCGTAGTTGAGCGGTCCAATGCTTCCAATTCGCGTGTGAAAAAATACGCCAAAGTGATGTAGCCGGAATAAAACAGGTAATCCACCGCCGCAGCGCCCAATTCTTCGGGATTTTTCTGCGTCGCAGCGATAATTTCGCCAGTCAACGCGCGCCACTCGTCCACCAATTTGGCTAGCTGGGCTAGGTAGGGCCCCGCTTGGGGATGCGCACCGTGCGCGGCAACAAAAGCCGCAATTTCACTGAAGAAATGGCGCATACCCACGCCTTGCAGCTGCATCACTTTGCGGCCGAGCAGATCCAGTGCTTGAATCTGCGTCGTGCCCTCATAAATCGTGGTGATGCGGGCATCGCGTGCGAATTGCTCTAAGCCCCATTCTTTAATGTAGCCGTGGCCGCCTAAAATTTGCATGCCGTGATAGGTGCATTCGACAGCCGCTTCGGTCAGCAATGCCTTGGTGATTGGGACAAGGAAGCTGAGCAGTTCATCCGCTTTTTTGCGTGCATCTGCCTCCGGGTGGCGCGTACTCAAATCTACCAGCAGCCCGGCGTAATAACACAGCACTCGGCCGCCCTCAGCGAACACTTTTTGGGTCATCAACATGCGCCGCACATCCGGGTGGACCGTGATCGGATCAGCCGGTTTGTCTGGGCGTTTTGGCCCAGAAAGTGATCGCATTTGCAAACGCTCGCTGGCATAAGCTGCTGAGGACTGGTAGCTGATTTCAATTAAACCCAGCCCTTGTACGCCCACGCCCAAGCGCGCGGCATTCATCATGGTAAACATCGCCAGCAAGCCACGATTCGGCTGGCCGATCAAATAACCCTCGGCGCCATCAAAATTCATTACGCACGTGGCCGAGCCTTTCAGCCCCATTTTGTGTTCAATGCTGCCCGGCGCAACTGGGTTTCTGGCACCCATCACGCCATCGCGGTTGACCTTAAACTTAGGCACGATAAACAAGCTGATGCCCTTCGTGCCGGACGGCGCATCGGGTAAGCGCGCAAGTACTAAGTGAATAATGTTGCTGCCTAAATCGTGATCACCGGCGGTAATGAAGATCTTTTGACCACTCACCGCAAAAGTGCCATCACTATTAGGTTCCGCCTTGGTTTTAAGCAAGCCTAAATCACTGCCACAGTGCGGCTCGGTCAGACACATCGTGCCGGTCCATTCGCCGGAAAGCATTTTGGTTACAAACACTTCGCGTTGCCATTCATCGCCGTGATGCATAAATGCATCGACTGCACCCAAACTCAGCAGTGGATAAGTGCCCCAGGCGACATTGCAGCTTTCGATCATTTCTTTAACGACATAACCCAGCCCCTCCGGCTGGCCCTGACCGCCGTATTTCGGATCACCGCATAAGCCCAGCCAACCCGCGTCTACGTAGGCGCGAAACGCGTCTTTAAAGCATTGTGGCAATGTCACGCTCTGCGTCGCCTTGTCAAACACGGCGCCCTCGGTGTCGCCTATTTGATTGGTGGGCAACAGCACCTGTTCGTTGAACTTTGCCGCTTCTTCCAAAACTTGATCAATCAATTCACGATTCGTGTCGCTGAACTCAGGAATTTGTTGGAATACTTTCGTAGCCTCCAGCACATCATGCAGAACAAAACGAATATCAGTCATGGGAACGCGGTATTTCATGGTGTTTACCTATCGATTGATTGAATGCGATTAATTAACGGGCGTCGCCAAGGGCGTTAACGCCAAAATCCCGGCTTGCCAGGTGTAGGGCTGAGTTTTCCGTCGTAGTTAAATTCAAACACCCTGGAGGGCTTGCTCGAAGTGATCGTACCGGCGATGGAATAGCCAAATGCTTGGTCGCTATTGAGTAGTTTTAGTGCTCGTGGGGCCAACACTAAGGTGACGGTGGTACTTTCCGGGCTGTCCATGGGTACCAATAGATCCAGCGGCACTTTCGCTTCCGCCACGACATTACTGCTGCGCCCATCGGTGACACTCAAGCGATAGTTGAGCTCGCTAAAAGTCATCTCAACGTTGCTGAAATTGTGCAGCAGCAGGCGCGCGGTTACTTTTCCTGGGTTGACTTGGATCTCTTGGATCAATACCTGGGGTACGCTCACTACCTTGGTGCGGTTAGCACAACCGACCAAGGCGGTACCGGCGAAAATCAAGCACATCGCATAAAAAACTCTGCGTAACAATGCGCCACTACGAATCAATTGGATTGCACTGAACATGGCTAAAATCCTTTCAACAAATTATCGAATGCTAGTTAAGCGGCGCGCTAGCGAATCTAGCGCAAGTAGCAACAGCATGCTTAAGCCTAAAGCTACCAGTAAAGTTGTGAAGTGAAAGCTAAGTGCATCTTGTGTGCCTGAATAAAGCATGGCACCCAAACTAGGCCGCGCCTGCGTATCCAAGCCGATAAAACCCAAAAGCATCTGCGCGCGGATACAGCTGCCTAGAATAAGCAACGCTAACGCGGCAAGAACTAACCGCAAATTCGGCAGCAAATGCCGCAACGCGCGGGCGAAAACATGGGTTCCGACCAATTCTGCCGCGTCCATAAAAGCAGCGTGGGTGGTCTGCGATGTCGCCACACGCAGCGCGCGCGCCGCACTTGGCCAAAACAAGGCGGCAAATAGGATCGCGGTGCCGATTTGGGCTTGCTGCATCAGTAACGCCAACAGCACTAAAATGAGATAGCTCGGCAAGCCTTCAAAAAGATCGCAGGCAAAGCAAATGCTTTGATCCCAGGCGCTGTGCAAGCGCCAACCCGCGCAAACACCAGCCGCCACGCCCACGGCAAAACCCAGCAATGCCCCAGGCAATACGCCCACGAATAGCGCCAGTAACGCCTGACAGCTGTGCGCCATTAAATCCTGTCCCAGCGCGTTCGTGCCTAAGGGATGCGCAAAACTCGGGGTTAAATAGGCGCTGCCGGTCGCCAACCAAGCGCCGCCGATTAAACCAAACGCGGTCATTACCGCCAATAGCAATGCGCCGAGCAACACTATTACCGGCCAGCCACGCAGCAAACGCAGCACGCTAAAACTTGAGACGCGCACAATCAGCGCATCGCAGTCGGGCTCGGCATCAAAAGCACTCACGGCAAACTTGACCTGGCATAGCCCAAACGTGGATCGCTTAAACGTGCCAGTGCATCGGCTGTTGCCATACACGCCGACAGCGCCAGAGTGCTAGTGATTGCGATTGCCACCAGCACCGGGGCGTCGGCAGCCATTGCCGCGTTGACGCCGGTACGCCCAATGCCGGGCACGGCATAGACCAGCTCAACCACCACACTTCCGCCAATCACCTGCATGGGCACGCTAGAACCTAATCGTGAAAGCAAGCCGCTTAAGCTGGGGCGCAAGCCGAACAGCAAAAGCCGCCAGCCGCGCAGACCCAAGCTGCGCGCCGCAAGAATCGCGCGATTGCGCTCTGGCGTTTGCAGTAACGCCCGATAATAGGAGAACTGCGCGCCAAAAAGCGCCAGTATCAGCCCGAGCGTCGGGGCGGTAACCGAGCGAAAATAGCCCGTAGCCGAGCCCAACTCGAGTCCAAACGCTGCGAAATACGACGTGCCGCGAGCACTAAAACTTGGCTCAAAAGCATTGAGCCAAGTTGCGCACAGCAACCACTGCGCTAATAGCGCACAAATCAATACGCCTGTTGCGGTTGAGAATTGGCTAAAAATCGCCGGCCAAAACGCGTCGTAGCGGCTTTTAAGCGCACAAGTGAATGCCAACGCATGCGCCAAAAGCGTGCCGGGCAGGGTCAAAAACAGACTTAAGCAAAGTGCATTAGCAATCAGCGGGCCTACCGGCACTTGGTTCACCCAGGAATAGCCGAAATCCCCGCGCGCATAATGTGCTAGCAACTCGAAATAGGCAGCCAGCAACGGCCTGTTACCGCCGTGCGCGTCTAAAAATAACGCCACGGTCAGCGTCTGAGCATGGCGACTCAACAGCGTAGCGGAGGGCGCAGGCAGCAAATATCGCAAGCACATAAACGAAATCAAGCCGGCGACTATTCCGACGCTGAGCGTGCGCAAGATTGGCGCGAGCAGATTGATAAGTGGTTTCAACACAGCACGATTTCAGCACGCGCGAACCAATAAAGCCAATCGCTTCCCTTGCCGTTCCTCGCGCGTTCCGCCAGTTCTTCGAAACGATTGGCCTGAAACTGAACTAAGGCGCGACATAGCCAAATGCCGCGCGCTCGGCTTGCAATTTTCAACTGGCCACCTTTTTGCGACGAGCTTTGCGAACACAGTCTATGGTGGAGTACACGAAACTAAAGTTTTGCCTGACCCCGCCGCCCCGCCACTCGGATCCAATCGTCTTGTTGCAGCGTTTCCAACTCTTCAAACAATCCTTGATACGCCGGAATCAGCTCGGCATCTTGACCGGCCAACATGCCGGAAAAAGCCGCCAACGCGCCTGGCTTGCAGCCCGCTGCGAGCAATTTTTTAAGCGCTAATAATGGCGGCAATAAAATATTGGCGACCAATACATCGCACGCGGGCGGCGAACTATCTTTGTCGGATAGCACCGTGAAGCGCTCATGCACGCCATTGCGGTACGCGTTTTCTTGGCTGGCGATTAGCGCTTGCGGATCGTTATCCACGCCATAGGCATGTGCTGCGCCTAATTTCAGCGCGGCAATCGCCAAAATGCCGCTGCCACAGCCGAAATCCAGCACCGTTTTACCGTGTAAATCTAGCCCATCTAACCAAGCTAAGCACATCGCAGTGGTTGGATGGGTGCCGGTGCCAAAGGCCAAGCCGGGATCCAAGCGAATATTGACCGCATCAGGATCCGGTGGTGTATGCGTGGTCGGCACAATCCAAAGGCGCTTGCCAAACTGCATCGGCTGATAAGTATCCATCCACACGCGCGTCCAGTCTTTATCGTCCACATGCGCGAATTTTGCGGTGTGCAAAATGTGCGCGGGAATATCGTCATCCAGCGCCACTAACAGATCGAGCTTATCGATTTCGGCCGGAAACAGCGCAGTCAAGGTCAGCTCGGGCCAAAGCGGGGTTTCCCCCACGCCTGGCTCTAAAATCGGCACATCTTCGGCGTCTAATAAAGTGATCGCCAAGCTACCCTGCGCTTCAATCGCGGCTTCGACGAGCGGCTGCTCACTGGCGCGTAAGCGGAGGTGGAGTTCTAAAAATGGCATGCGCAATCCGTGCAGCAAAGCAGGCTAGGGTAGCGTGGATTTGTGCCTTGATGTCGCTTGCTTAGCAGTGCAGAAAACGACGCAAAGGCGGCGACACCAATATGGATGAAACCATGCCGCGCAGATGATTTTGGCCGATTGCTACGCTATAGACCGCGAATGCGGCACGCCGCCAGTAACAAGCCGAAGCCAATAATCCACGACCAAGTGGCAATTTGGTGGGGAATCTGAGTTACCCCGAATTGCCCGGCCAGCGCAACCAGGAACAAAACGAGCGAGATGACCCAGACGGCCATCGTTGGGGCTTTACCGGAATTACGCATTGCAAATCCTTAGCTTTAGTTGAAATGGATTATTGAATTAAAACAGACATTAACCCGCTGCGCAGCTTTCATTTGCTAGCCTAGCAATACGCCAAAGGCGGATAAATTGCGAAGTGGAAACGAAGTTTCTTCAAACTGCTTTGCAAGATGTCGCCACGGCGTTTGCCGTGACGACAATATTCAAGCATTAGCCGCTAAAATTTGGGCGTAGCACATTTGAAAGTGTTAACTATTCAAATCCATTCGCAAAGATAAAATCCAAGTCATTGTTTTCGACTAGTTTGCTGACGAACGCATCGCGTACGCCGCCAAAGGCCGCCTGGAACGGGTTAACCCGCGCAAAGTTGTTGGACTCGGTGAAGCCCGCGACGTAGGCACTGCCGAGCAGATCGACGCCGATGCCAAATCCTTCGTCAAGAGAAACGCCGCCGAGGTAGGTCGAATAGACCAGCGCTGAACCGGCTAGGTTTAACTTGCTGACAAAGGCATCAGAATTTCCACTTAG